>JANMGZ010000373.1:0-12946 GCA_031374905.1 Dolichospermum sp. OTE_70_metabat_362_sub | reverse complement strand
GGTAGTCCAGGAGGACAGCCAGGAACTACTACTCATGTAGAAGCTTTTTATCGTTATCGAATGTCAGACAATATTAATATTACTCCTGGTGTAATCTTGATATTTGAGCCAAGACACAGCCCGAATAGCGATATGATTACCATTGGTGTTTTACGAACAACTTTTAGTTTCTAGAAATAACTTTTTATCAATTAAAATCCCAAACTTTGTCAATAGGAGTTATAAAAATGTGGACTAAATCTATTAATAAAATTTTAAGAATAGGCATATTTAGTAGTTGTATTTTACTTGCTAGTTTACCTATTCAAGCACAAATTTTAATTCAAGGTGGTAATCTATCTGGAAATTTGAATTATGACTATGACAATCCCTTAGTACCTATTTATAATGGATTATCCAGTCTAGATATTAACTCATTTAACTTAGAAACTGAAATTGGCAGAATATCTAATTTTCAAGGTAATGGTCAATTAAAAGAAGTTAGTAATTTAGCGGGTATTCTCCAAAATGGTCAGCCGACAATTGGTACTTTATCTGGTTTAATAACTGGGAGATCACAAACTGCTGATGGTAATTCTTTACTTTTTAATAATACTCCTATAACTATCAACGGTGTTGTCTCTTCTCTTCAGAGGATTAATGACTTTACCCAAACCGGAAATATCGCAATTACTGGTGGAAAAATTGATACTAATTCACTCACAAATTTTGGTGGATTATCAACTTTAGGGAGAACAGCCACAGAACAGTTTAGCTTACCTCAACTAGGTTTTAATCCCCAAGTTATTCAAACATTAACTAATAACTCTAACTATGGGAGATTTGCTTCCCCTGAGTTAACAACAATTCCTGGACTACCCTCCCGAATTTACCCCAATTTAGGCCTTACAGCACCCAGTCGGTAATTAAATTAACATCCAAAAAATGAAGTAAATGCGATACTATTCGGTTAAAAAAATGTAGGTTGAGTTCAACGATAGTGAAACCCAACCCACAAAGAATTGTAAGTTAATAAATCCACGTTCCTTATTGTTGTGGGTAATATTGTGGGGTTAATTGTGGAGTCATTACAGGAGGTGGATAACTACCTACAGGCACATTATTAACCATTCCATTAGGCATAGTTGGATTCATCAGCGGTGGTTGAATCGGTTGCTGAATCAGGGGTGCAACAGGTGATTGATAATTAGGAATAGGTTGATTATTTGGTTGATTATTTGTCGGATTACTGGGTGCAACTATAGCCTGATTAAAGTGTTGGTAAGCAACGTTAGAAATAGAACTAATTAATTTTGCAGCGCGAGGATCATTATTAGGGCGTTTTACCATGATAGCGGCAATATAACGCTTGCCAGTGGGGATATCAATTAAACCTACATCTGCTAACATTGTGCTAATATCACCTGTTTTGTGATAAGCATTTGCACCTTTTCCTAAACCAGCAGGTAAAAGATTATCTCTTTCAGTGCGACTCATGATATTAAGCATTAAATCACGCGATCGCATACTCACAATATTACCTTGATTCACCATCGAGATTAAATTCCCTAATTCTCTGGGATTAGTGGTATTAGTCCCTTCTAAATCCGGTAGAGGATTCCGAATCATCGTATTTGTCAGTCCCCAACTGCGAAAACGCCCATTTAATGCCTCTTGTCCACCCAATTTAGCAAGTAATATATTTGTGGCTGTATTGTCGCTAATTGTAATCATCTTAGTAGCTACATCACGGGCAGTGTACTTGCTGCCTGGAGGTTGATATTGCATATTTCCCGAACCCCCAACAATCATTTCTTTTTGCAGAGTCAACATTTCATCCAGACGGATTTTACCCGCATCTACATCCTGGAAAAAAGCAATCAAAATGGGGATTTTAATAGTGCTGGCCGCAGCAAAACTAGTATTGCTATTAATATCTACATAACCACCATTATCTAAGTCTAATAAAAACACCCCTGGTGTCAAATCAGAATTAGCTGTGATCAGAGTTTGCAAAGAATTTTTTAAAGATGCAATTTCCTGGGAAAGATACAAACTTGTATTAGAGGTTTGAGATACTTTTTGAGGAGTTGTAGTTTGAGATAAAGGCGCAACTGTATTAAGGCGATTAGCAGGGTCTAGAACAGACAACAAAGTGCCGACAATTGCACCGACACCGACACCGACAATCAACAACCGCAAGGCATATAACATGGTTCTAGCCATGGGTTTTAACCTTGTCTTGCGTGATGCTCTTCTCGCTACCTTTGGCTTTTCCATGCGTACTGTCTTTAACCTCACATTCCCCGGTGGAGAAATCTGAGTATTCTTCTTGACTGTAGAGACAGGTTTAACACCAGGGGGCATCATTATCCGTGATGCTGGTCTTCGCCCCCCAGATGAGATAGGAGCAGGACTGATATGATTATTTAGATGAGTTAATGTTGCAGCTTCTCTTGAGCTAGAAACTGGCTGCTGATTAATAATTTTTTTCTGTCCTGTCTTGGCAACTGGACGTTTACGCCGACGACGCTGTGTAGGTTGCCTTCGTGATACAGGTATGAGTTTGTCACTTATTTCTGACATAGCTGCTTCTTGTCACCCTCGACCCAGATTGTTAATTGATGCACCACTACACTCAGTTTACCTTTTTGGGACTAAGTAGCTTTTTTGTATCTAGTTTACTTCATATTTATCTTTTTGGGTAATCAATTAGGCAATTGATTACCCCAGGGGGCGTTTTTCATATCGCGGTTAATTAATGGTGAGAATAGTTACATTACATTGTCTAAGAGATTTTCAATAAAAAAATATCCCAAAATTTCTTGTAGTGCAAGCATTATAAGGACTTCGACAAGATTGAATCATCTTTTTTGTGAAGTTTTCTAACTTAAAAGTGCTGTACAGAGAATTTGCATCATTAAAATTACCAAAAGCCTGAGTAAAAATATACTTATTAATTTTCTTAGTCTAATTTTTAATTGCTGAGACATTCAAAACTAATATTACCCGGACTAATAACCAATAGCCAGAAGTAATTAACTATTCCTGGTAATCGACTATTATGTAAAAATGATTTGTTCCCCGTAGTCATTCTTTGCTCATTGTCATTTAATTATTGGGGCATTTTTAGTTGTTAGTGGCTCAATATCTATTACATTAGGCGAATCTAAGTAATAGAATTTATTATAGCAATCTTACATTAGTCATGAATAACAAGATTCCCGACTTCTCGAAGAAGTCGGGAATGTAACTCTGGCAATGTTTACAAATAAAATAGGATTGCTATATCATGATTTAGATTTTATTAATCAGGAAAAACACATAATAAATACTGATGTCAATAATTAATGTATTTATTATGATCTTAAAAGAAGTTCTGGTAATTAAAAGCAAACTAATCGGAAACAGGTTTCAATTGTGTTTCCGTGGCTTGTTGTAGGAACTATTTTAAATTATTTAACAGGGTGTCTAAATAACTACCAAAATTTGAGCCTCGCTCAACAACATCACCACAAAAGTTAAGCGATGAATATCTTTGGTAATTGGGGAAACACCCTCAAAAAAAATTCCCTATCATTGGTTTTATCAATATTACTGCCAACATTTGGTATAAGTAACTCTGTTATGGCAGCAGAACAAATTCATGCTTCTTATGCAGCACTAGAAATTTCTATCCCCATTAGTGCCTTAGAAAGCTATGCTAAATATGGGATAATTAAGGGAGATTTAGCAGGATATTATCAATATATTCCTCAAAATAAACTGCAAGAATTAAGAAAAATTCTAATTCAGCCACTCAAAATTAGCCCAGTTGTTGCTGCCCAATTTTTAGACACTCAACAAGGAAAATTTATCTTAAAAAGATTAGCAGAATTAATTAAAAATAAATCTCATTATCCAAAATTTAAATCTCAGTCTTTACGCACAGCTTTAATTACTGCTGCTGCTGAACCAGAAGGGTTAAATTTATTAAATTTATTACGTAAATATCCTCAAAATAATATTAGTATTGACATATTTTCCAGCATGAAAATTGCTGGTGAGTTAGAAAAAATGATCAGCGAAACTGAAACAGCTATTTCCACATTAATCCAAACATCAAATTTAGAAGCTAATAAAAGCTCTCAACGTAATTTACCTCAATTACCAAATCTGTCAAATTTTTCAATCCAAAAACAAACAATCAAGTTTTTTGACTCTTTAAGAAATAGGACTTTATCTACAGATATTTACATTCCTAATACCCAAAATCCTGCACCTGTAATTGTTATTTCTCATGGTCTAGGTTTGGATAGTAGTAATTTTCGTTATTTAGCAAATTATTTATCTAAAAATGGTTTCGCTGTGGTCATTCCCAATCATCCTGGCAGTAATACTCAACAATTACAATCTCTAATTAAGAATAATAGTAATCACGTAGCATACCCCAATGAATTTAAAGATAGACCTTTAGATATAAAATATATATTAGATCAATTAGAATCAGATTCACGATTTCAGCATCGGCTTAACTTACAACAAGTAGGAGTATTTGGTCAGTCTTTAGGAGGCTATACTGCTTTAGCTTTGGCTGGAGCAAAAATTAACTTTCAGCAACTACAAGAAGACTGTCATACCGACAAATTGCACAATACTTGGAATATGTCTTTACTATTACAATGTCAAGCCTTAGAATTGCCCAATCAGTCAGGACAAGAATATAATTTACAAGATTCAAGAATTAAAGCAGCGATCGCAGTTAATCCTATCACTAGTTCTATTTTTGGACAAGCAGGTTTAAGTCAAATTCATACCCCAATCATGATGATTGGTAGCAGTGAAGACACAGTTGCTCCAGCCTTATACGAGCAAATTTTACCTTTTTCCTGGATTACCTATCCCTCAAAATATTTAGTCATGCTACTTGGTGGTACTCATTTCTCAACCATTGGTAATAGTAATCCTGACAGCGAACAAATAGCTCTACCAATGGATATGGTAGGTGATGCTTCCCAAGCCCATTATTACATGAACTCTTTGAGTTTACCTTTTTTCCAAACTTATGTAGCCGAAAAACCAGAATATCTTTCCTATCTTAACGCCGCCTATGCTCAAAGTATTTCTAGTCAGTCTCTCGGTTTAAATCTTGTCCAATCCCTTGACCATATCAAATTAGCACCAGTTTTAGGTGATAATCGCCAAGAAACCAACCCCGTAAAAAAAAACTTTCTCATACCATAGTCCGCTTTGGATTCTGGATGTTAGGAATCGGTGTTTCTTTACTGTATTTGTGAACATTTTCTTAATTAATTTAGATCCCCGACTTCTTAGAGAAGTCGGGGATCTTTTTTCTTTTGATCTTTTTGTGCAAAAATACAAAAATCTTAATTATAAAATCTAAACTTGTGCAAGGGTTTCTCAATTTAAACAAACCATTTGACTGGACTTCTCATGACTGCGTAGCCAAAGTCCGAAAACTACTCAACATGAAACGAGTCGGACACGCAGGAACTTTGGACCCCGCAGCTACCGGAGTATTACCTCTAGCTTTGGGTAAAGCCACAAGATTATTACAATATTTACCAGAAGAAAAAGCTTATCAAGCCACTATTCGGCTAGGTGTCCAGACAACAACTGATGATCTAAAAGGTGAAATTATTACTTCCGCACCTTGTCCAGGGTTGGATTTGGAGAATGTGAAAACTGCGCTTTCCCAATTTGTCGGTAAAATTGAGCAGATTCCCCCCCAATACAGCGCCATTCAAGTCGCTGGAAAACGCCTATATGATTTAGCGCGAAAAGGAGAAATAGTCGAAGTTCCAGTGCGAACAGTAGATGTTTCACAAATTCAATTGTTAGATTGGCGGGATGGAGATTTCCCAGAATTAGATGTAGCCATATCTTGCGGTGCAGGTACATATATCCGCGCGATCGCTCGTGATTTAGGCAGTATATTAAATACAGGTGGTACTTTATCTGCTTTAATTCGCACAGAAAGTAGTAGCTTTCAGATCCAAGACAGTCTCACTTTCGCGGATTTAGCAACCCAAATCGAAATCGGTGCATTTCAACCTCTATCCCCAGACAAGCCATTACAACAGCTAAAATCTATCAATTTACCAGCAGAATTAGCTAAAAAATGGTGTCAAGGTCAAAAAATTCCCCTCAATTCTTCTATTGCCGATTTTGTCCGTGTTTATGAAACAGAAACTAATTTCTTAGGAGTTGGGAAATTAGAAAATGATTTATTAATCCCCCAAATGGTGTTTTATGAATATCCAAATTAAAAATCACGATAACTTCATTAAAAATTAAGAGAACTTCACAAATAAGATGATCAAAATTGCTAATATCAAAAAGGTTTTTTCTCCCAATACCCAACAATCAATGCCAAATGCCCTAAAAGCGATGGAATATTTCTGTATTTAGAAATCTCTTAACAATTCAAAACTAGAACCCATTTTAGGCAAGTAGTTATCAATTTAATGTCTAAAGCTCAGATGAGTCCTTCTGAATTGGACTTACCATAAAGGTTTTCGGCATTACTATTATAACTTCACAAAAATACGACAATTCATCCTGTGGATGCCTCTTTTTCTAGAATTACTCTAATATACATTCGGGCGCATATAACCGTTGTGAGGAGTAGGACATTGAAAAAAGCAAATCTTTTATCCATTTTATTACGCGCCAATTGGGTACTGTTCATAGGCACAACTTTCTTCAGTTATATTTGGCTCATTACCTCTATTTCAGCTACCTCTGCTTCTACGGCGGATAGGATAGCTTCTAAAAACCATAGCAGTGAAGAATTAATTACTAATCAAACCACCCTTCAGACTAATTTACCGGATCTTAAAGAGGTATTAGCGAAAAAGGTGAAATCAGAGGGGAAGATTGAATCTCTTCTTGAGCAGAAACAACCACAGGTCATTACTCAAGCAGATACTCCAGTCCCTGTTAATAACAGTCAAATTGATGCTGACAAATTACGCCAAGACTTATTCGTTGACCCCCTTGTCAAAGTAATTCCACCTAAACGCACCTACTCACCTTCACTTACCTTCGCCACACCAAGTGCTTTCGGAGCTTCTTGGGGTGATGTATTCATCGGAGCATCCGCAGCCACTGCCGGTAAAGCTAGAACTCAACCTGACGCGAGTATCAGTATGGGTTTTGGGCTAGGAAATGCCCGGAAACTAATCGGTCTAGAACTTGGCTACAACATTGGTAGCATCAAAAGTTTTGGGGCAAATGGAACTTTTGACATCAAAGCTAACCGCATTGTCTATGCTAAAGATAACACTCAAATAGCTGCGGCTGTTGGCTGGAAAACTTTTGCACAGCACGTTGGCGGTGGAGAAACAGTTAGACCTTCCGGTGTCTATGGTCTAGTCACAAGTTACTCCCTATTAAAGCCTAATGACCCCGTTAATAAAATGCCGATCTCCTTTTCTCTAGGAGCAGGTGGTGGCGATTTCCGCACAGGTGATACTAGCACAGGTGTGTTTGCTGGAGTCGGTGTACAAGTTCATCCCCAAGTAGGTGTGGGTATGGGCTGGAGTGGAGTTGGTTTAAACGTTGGAGCTTCTTTCGTGCCTATACCGACCATTCCCTTAACGATTAATGCCGTGGGTGCAGATCTCACAGATACTAGCCAAGGCGGTACAGTCTTTGTTCTGAGTGTGGGCTATGGTTTCAATTTCTTACCTAGATAAACACTTCAATTTTGAAAAAATCACCATGTTAAAAATCAGAACTTTTATTCTTGCCCTCAGTTTTACTCCCTTATTAGCTCTCAATTCGCAACTACCAAGTCATGCCGAATCACCTAGTGTAGGTGGTGCCGGGAGCATGAGTGGTGGTGCAATGACTGGTTCAGTTAATTCCAGTCCTAGTTTAGGTGGTGCCGGGAGTATGAGTGGTGGTGGATGCTCTGCATCATGTGGTAATACTATTTCCAATCCCGATGATAACACTAGTCCTAGCTTAGGTAATGGCGGGAGCATGAGTGGTGGTGGAACTACTGGCTCTAATGGTAATACTAATTCCAATCCCGATGAAAACACTAGTGCTAGTTTAGGTAATGGCGGGAGCATGAGTGGCGGTGGAACTACTGGCTCTAATGGTAATACTAATTCCAATCCTAGCGTAGGGGAAGCCGGAGGTCAAAGTGGCGGTGGCAATAATGAAGGAAACAATAACGACTCGGAAGGTCCAGTAGAAAATCTTGAACCTAAATCCCCTGCTCTGAGAATTGAACGCACACGACGTGGAAATATAATTAGGATTAAAACAGATCGTCAAAGGCAACTAAATCTTACTGCTACCAGATTACTCACTACTAACAGTGGCACAGTTTTTATAGCCTTAGTTCGTGGATCAATTGAACAGAATACACGTGGTCCACTTCTATCATTCTTGGAACAAGCGGGTGTTCGTCCAACATTGGGAAGACAATTTACATTAATCCTATTTAATCTCTTCCGCCCTCGTCGTGCTTCTTCAGATATTATCCCAAGTTTTACTTCAGCTCAGTTACCAGAAGAGGAGTTGTTGGCCAGCAATAAAGCTTTAAAATCTGGTTTAATTATTGCTCAAGTAGGTGATACTAAACCAAAAGTAGATGTTAGCGGTACTCAACCAAGCGTAGATGTGGATATCAACCAGTTGAATAACGCTATTAACACCTACAATCAGATGATTAAAGAAAGTAGCTCGGTAACTCTGCAAGCACTTTTGCAAAACCAAGATTTCGTGGAAATTGGTAAAGCTTTAAAAGAATTGAGAGTAGCGGTTAACTAATACCAAGCATAATTACAGGTTAACAAAAAATAACGGGGAGACACAAGAGCTTCTCCGTTATTTTTTGTTAATTTAAGAAAGTTACACAAAAAAGTTAAGTTGATAATAGCCGAAGACAACGGGGAAATAAAAGTGAGTCCTGGATTTGATTACGATTTAGTGATTATCGGCGCTGGTGTAGGTGGACATGGTGCTGCTTTACACGCTATCAGTTGCGGTCTAAAAACAGCGATTATTGAAGCTGGGGATATGGGGGGAACTTGTGTAAACAGGGGTTGTATTCCTTCTAAGGCCTTGTTGGCAGCTTCAGGAAAGGTGAGAGAATTACGTAATGCCCATCACCTCAAGTCTTTGGGTATTCAAATTGGCAATGTCGAGTTTGAAAGGCAAGCGATCGCTGATCATGCTAACAATCTCGTTTCCAAAATTCAAGGGGACTTAACCAACAGTCTCAAACGCTTGGGAGTTGATATTATTCGGGGTTGGGGTAAGGTTTCTGGTACACAAAAAGTTACAATTGTCACAGATAAAGGTGAAAAAACTATCACCGCTCAAAATATTATCCTTTCTCCTGGTTCTGTTCCCTTCGTTCCTCCAGGAATTGAAGTAGACGGTAAAACTGTATTTACCAGCGACCAAGGCGTTAAATTAGAAACTCTGCCTAAGTGGGTGGCAATTATTGGCAGCGGTTATATCGGGTTGGAATTTTCTGATGTTTACTCAGCTTTAGGTTGTGAAATCACCTTAATTGAGGCTCTAAATGAGTTAATGCCAGGATTTGACCGAGATATTGCTAAATTGGCAGAACGGGTCTTGATTAACCCCCGTGATATTGAAACCAAAGTTGGTATTTACGCCAAAAAAATTATTCCTGGTTCACCAGTGGTGATTGAGTTGGCTGACTTTGAGACTAAAGAAGATTTAGAAGTTCTGGAAGTTGACGCTTGTTTAGTGGCTACGGGTCGCGTTCCTGCTACTCAAAATCTTGGTTTAGAATCGGTTGGGGTTGAACTTGATCGCCGCAATTTCATCCCTGTGAATGATAATATGGCGGTATTATCAGCAGGGGAAGTTGTTCCCTATCTCTGGGCTATTGGTGATGCTACTGGCAAAATGATGTTAGCTCATGCTGCATCTGCCCAAGGTATCATTGCTGTAGAAAATATGATGGGTCGTCACAAAACAGTTGACTATCGCAGTATTCCCGCCGCTGCTTTTACCCACCCAGAAGTTAGTTATGTGGGATTGACAGAAACATCTGCTCATGCTTTAGGTTTAACTGAAGGTTTTGAAGTTGCCACCAGTAAAAGTTACTTTAAGGGTAATTCCAAAGCTTTGGCAGAAAATGATACTGATGGCATGACAAAGGTAATTTACCGTAAAGATACTGGTGAGGTCTTAGGTGTACATATCTTCGGTCCCCACGCCTCAGATTTAATTCACGAAGCCGCCGCCGCTGTTGCTAATCGTCAATCTATCCAAACTCTTGCTTATCTGGTTCATGCTCACCCAACTCTTTCAGAAGTTCTAGATGAAGCTTACAAACGAGCATTAGTTAGTTAATAGAAGAATTGAGGAGTTGCAGGTAATAGGTAAAAGAAAAATCTTCTTTCTTCTTCTTTCCGAACTCCTGATTCTTGATTCTTGATTCTTGATTCTTGACAAAGGGCGCAGGACCTGCGCCCCTACCTCCTAAATACTTAGATAATATGCAAATCCGTCGTCGTTCACCTAGCACAGTTATTAATATTTCTATCCTTCAATATCAATCCGCTATAGAAGGGGCAGCACCAAATAACATTTTAGAAGAAATTGTTTGGCAGAAAGAAACAGAAGTCGAAAAAATGCGAGAAAGGCTACCTTTACGGGAATTGCAAACACAAGCCCTATCTGCACCACCTGCTCGTGATTTTGTTGCTGCTTTGCGCCAAGGTAAAACTAATCCGGCTTTAATTGCCGAAGTCAAAAAAGCTTCTCCCAGTAAAGGGGTATTTAGGGAGAATTTTGACCCAGTAGCGATCGCTCAATCTTATCAAGCAGGTGGAGCTAGTTGTCTTTCTGTTCTCACAGATAGTAAATTTTTTCAAGGTAGTTTTGAAAACCTATCGTTAGTCCGTTCTGCTGTGGATTTACCTCTACTATGTAAGGATTTTATTATCTATCCTTATCAAATGTATTGGGCGCGAATTCATGGAGCAGATGCAGTTTTATTAATAGCAGCGATTCTCAATGATCAAGATTTGCAATACTTTATCAAAATTGCTAATAACTTGAAAATGGCAGCTTTAATAGAAGTGCATAATTTAGCAGAATTAGATCGGGTGTTAGCATTAGATGGAGTTTCTTTAGTTGGGATTAATAACCGCAATTTAGAAGATTTTTCTGTTGATTTGCAAACTACTTGTCAATTACTAACAGCTAGAGGTGAGCAATTGCAAGCAAAGAACATTCTTGTAGTCAGTGAATCAGGATTGCATCACCCAGATGATTTAAGTGTAGTTAAAAAAGCAGGAGCATCCGCTGTACTGATTGGTGAATCATTGGTCAAACAACCAGATCCTCAATTAGCAATCACCACTCTGTTTGGTTAATTATCATCTATTATATTTTACCTTTTGCCTCTTGCTTAACGCCAATTAATTGTTTCCTGTGTAACAATTAACTTAGGATTAGTTAAACTTTGACTAATTGAAAATTAAAAATCCCTAAGTTGTAATTTTACAGAAAACTACATGGAGCCAATTCCTTTACCTTCTCCTATCCATTACGAACTTATACTTCAACTTTTAGAAAGACAAACCATGACTTCTTTAGGTCAAAACCAAGACCTTCGCAATCAAGTCAATCAACTGATTATTACCCTGCGAAAGGCTGCATCTCAACAAAAGCAACTAGAAGAAACTTTTCAATCTTCGTCTCTAATGATTGATCACCGTTGGTCTATTAATCATTTTGGTGATAAAGTAGATTGCTCTTGATGAATGTTCTATTTCCACCCGCACAAAAACCTAGCCCTGCCAAAGCGGGGTTAATTAACAGTTTTTAAGTGCCATTCCTACAAAAGATTTTAGTAGGTTTTTTTTGTGTTTTTATCCCCTGTAGGGGTTAATTTGGATTGTATTGAAATTTTCAATTAGGACATAAACATGGACGATAAATTGATGCTCATGATTCCTGGGCCTACCCCAGTTCCAGAGGCTGCTTTACTAGCATTAGCCAAGCACCCCATTGGCCACCGCAGCGGCGAATTTAGTAGCATGATGGCAGAGGTGACAGAAAACCTCAAATGGCTGCATCAAACCACAAGTGATGTATTAATGTTAAACGTCAGTGGTACTGGTGCTGTAGAAGCAGGAATAATTAATTTCCTCTCCTATGGCGATCGCATTTTAGTTGGTTCTAATGGTAAATTTGGTGAACGCTGGGTAGAAGTTGGTCAAGCCTTTGGCTTAAATGTAGAAACTGTCACCGCAGAATGGGGACAACCTTTAGACCCAGCCCAATTTGCAGCTAAACTGCAAGCTGATACCAGCAAAGAAATCAAAGCCGTCATTATCACCCATAGTGAAACCTCAACCGGTGTCATTAATGATCTAGAAGCTATCAACCGCCACGTTAAAGAACATGGACAAGCTTTAATTATTGTTGATGCTGTTACCAGTTTAGGGGCTTACAACGTCCCTGTGGACGCTTGGGGTTTAGATGTGGTTGCTTCCGGTTCACAAAAAGGTTACATGATTCCTCCCGGTTTAGGATTTGTCTCTGTCAGTCCTAAAGCCTGGGAAGCCTACAAAACCGCGAAATTGCCTAAGTATTATTTAGATTTGGGTAAATATCGGAAAGCTACTGCCAAAAATACCACTCCTTTTACTCCTCCCGTCAACTTAATGGTGGCACTACATACCACCTTGGGAATGATGAAAAAAGAAGGATTGGAATCCATTTTTACGCGTCACGAACGCCAAAAAAATGCTACTCGTGCGGCGATGAAAGCCTTAAATTTATCATTGTTTGCCGCTGATGAATGTGCTAGTCCCGCTATTACTGCTGTAGCGACACCAGGTATTGAAACCGATAAAATCCGCTCTTTGATGAAAAAACGGTTTGATATTGCTTTAGCCGGTGGACAAGACCATCTGAGTAATAAAATTTTCCGCATAGGTCACTTGGGTTTTGTCAG
>JANMGZ010000331.1:0-3034 GCA_031374905.1 Dolichospermum sp. OTE_70_metabat_362_sub | reverse complement strand
GTCCTCTTGGTGTCAAAGAATCAATGGAGATGGTTTTCAACCATTCTTCTAGAGATCCACAATGTAAACCTTGAGTTTTTATTTGTTTTTGCACAGAATGAATTTGAGTAAATATTTCAGTATACGTATCAATATCCTGTTCATAATTAAAGAGCCAACCAAATTTCTTATAAAAACTTCTCCGTCCTAAATCAGAATATTGACAAATAATTTCTTCATGAGCAACGCACAATTCTTCACCTAAATATTTCCTAAGAGCTTCAGTAAATTCTTGACGGTTTTCATAAACGAATGGTGTGAGATTTTTGAGAATATTGAAAATATCTACACGCAAAGTAAAGCTTAGTAAAAATAGTGCTTCATCGTCTAAATTATATGTAGTGCTAATTTGAGAAAAATCTTGATGTTTTTCATATTCTATGACTTTTATTGCCCATTTTATCAAAATATCAACGTTATGATAACGAGCTTTAGTTCTTTGTTTAGGAGGGATGAGAAAATATAATTTTGTCTGCTGAACAATGCAGCCAAGTTAAGCTGCATTGTCGCAGAAAACTTTGGAATCTTTGATCTGGTAATAGCTCTTTTTTAAGGAGATTAGCCATTTTATGGGTAATATCATAAGTAAGAATAACTCCCGGATTCTCTTCTTTATATCCCACATTCCGCACCCTAACTGTCACACATCAACAAAAAGCCGCTTGAGTAGTATTTATGAACTAAAACATGAGCGAGAGAAAGCGCAGTTAATGAGAAGAAATAGCATTAAGCTAGGAATGGTACAAGAAGGTGAATTTTTGTAAACAAAGAGAAAACTCCATCGTTAAAAAAATTAATTGATAATAAGAACACAAATGAGAAAATTACAACAGAAGTTATGGAGAACCCTGTTGTGAAATTAAAACCCCAAGAAATGGCAATTCAGAATATAGATCATTTAGGAATAGTAGCAGGAATAATAGATTCTATAGGATTAGTAGAAATAATCAACGAATTAATAGGTCAACAAGAAGGAGAAAAAGTAAGTCCAGGTCATGTAGTTAAAGCCATGATATTGAACGGATTAGGATTTGTATCGCAACCTTTATATATGTTTCCCAAATATTTTGAAACAATAGCCTGTGAACATTTAATAGGAGCAGGAGTCAAACCAGAGTATCTCAACGATGATAAACTGGGGAGAGTCATGGATAAACTATTTATAAAAGGGCTAGATACAATATTTTTTATCATTGCCTTAAAAGCAGCCAAAAAATTTGGTGTATCTTTGTCAACATCACATTTGGATTCATCATCAATGCACCTACATGGGGAATATAATACCAGTTTACCAGAAGTAATATTTGAAAGTTCTGCACCAGTTAATAGCCAAGAAGCCGAAGAATTAGTAATAAAATCACCAAAAGAAATTACCATAACCCATGGTTATTCCCGTGACCACAGGCCAGACTTAAAACAATTTATTATGGAACTGATATGTTCAGGAGATGGAGACATACCAATATTTTTGAAACTAGCATCAGGAAATCAGTCCGACTCATCATGTTTTGGCAAAATAGCAGTAGAGTACCAAAAACAACTAAAAGTTGATAGTTTAATAGTTGCAGACAGTGCTTTATACACAGAATCAAATATTAAATTAATGTCGGATTTGAAGTGGCTTTCCAGAGTAACTTTAAGCATAAAAGCAGCACAATTGTTGGTATCAGAATTACCAGAATCGGAATTTATTGAAAGTGAACTATCGGGATATTCATTTAAAGAAAATAGAGTAACTTACGGGGATATAGAGCAAAGATGGTTAGTAGTACAGAGCCAAGATAGAAGAAAATCAGACTTAAGTAAGCTCTCAAAAAAAGTTATCAAAGCAGAAACAAAAGCTATTAAAGAATTGAAAAAGTTGTCCGCAGAAAAATTTGCTTGTGAAGCTGATGCGGTTAAGGCATTATCAAAAATATCTAAACAATTTAAATATCACCAAATTGAGCAAAGTCAGGTAACTGAATTCACATCAAACAATCAAAATAATGAACCTGAGATATGTTATCAAATCTCAGCCACAGTATGCAAAAATGAAAATCAAATCAACAAGGAAATTCTGAGCGCAGGACGGTTCATTTTAGCTACAAATGTTTTAGATTCAAGTGAACTTAGCAGCGACTCAATGCTGAAAGAATATAAAGCACAACAGTCCTGTGAAAGGGGATTTGGTTTTCTCAAGGACCCATTATTTTTTGCAGATAGTATTTTCCTGAAAAGTCCTGAGAGAATAGAGTCGTTAGGAATGATTATGGGTTTATGTTTGCTGGTCTATACATTGGCTCAACGCCAAATTAGAATTGCACTTAAAGAGTCTAAATTAACGATTAAAAATCAATTAGGTAAAGCCACTGAACGCCCCACTTCGCGTTGGATATTTCAATGCTTTCAGTGTATTCATTTAGTGGAATTTGACCAGGAAAAACACATTTCTAATTGGACTCAAGAGAGAGGTTTTATCCTAAATCTTTTACCAGATGATTGTCTTCGATACTATCAATTAGTCACGTAATTCCAATCTCTATTAATTTAATATAGATATGACTATGAGCTAATCGCTTTGATTCATCGCTCTAATTTACTTTGTCAAAAATTTCGATTTGTCACTTCAATTCATTAATATAACTAATAACTTCAGTCTTTAATATCTTTTTTAATTATCTTATACGAATCTCTCTACTTGGAATTCTTATTGCTCCTTATTGAGAATAGGGTTTGATGTCATTTTTGACGACTCATGGTTGCTCAAATCTCTTTTTTGGTTTCAGATGTCTGTTTTTATTCTTCCTTCCCTGTTTTTTATCAGTAATTTCCCTCTGTGACAGTTGGGGTGCGGAATGTGGGTTCTATTTCACTCAACCGATAACCGCTATATTAAATGTGACGCTAAAAGATATCCCCATGCCTAACCCAGACAACTTAAATTCCTATCCTCCCATTTTTATTGTCGGAATGCCTCGTTCTGGTACAACCCTGATGACAGCCATGTTGTCAG
>JANMGZ010000298.1:0-3622 GCA_031374905.1 Dolichospermum sp. OTE_70_metabat_362_sub | reverse complement strand
ATATTTTTATAGTCAGGTATTAGGATTAAATAAAGTAGAGCGTCCTTTAAAATATCCTGGTGTGTGGTATCAAATTGGGAATTATCAACTTCATCTCATAGTTGCGCCTACTGTACCAACTGATAAGCAACAGGAAAAATGGGGACAAAATCCTCATATTGCCTTTTCTGTAGTTGATTTGCCGATTGTCAAAGATGAGTTAAGCGCGAAAAACTATCCTTTTCAGTCTAGCGCTTCTGGTCGGGCAGCGATTTTTGTTAAAGATCCTGATGGCAATATTATTGAACTTAGTCAACAATGAGATTATTTTCCATGACAAAAGTTAAAATGGATAGATTGTGAAAAGATAAATAGCAAATGTTTTGGGCTGACAAAATCGCTGCTGATGCAGTAGGCTACCAAGTAGTTAATGATTCTAAGACTCCTTCAGGACGAGTTCATGTTGGGTCTTTGCGTGGTGTGGTTATCCATGATGTGATTTACCGTGCATTGAAACACGCAGGTAAGCCCGTCAAATTTCTGTATGGTGTGGATGACTATGACGCACTAGATACGG
Source organism: Dolichospermum sp. OTE_70_metabat_362_sub (assembly GCA_031374905.1). Taxonomy (GTDB): domain Bacteria; phylum Cyanobacteriota; class Cyanobacteriia; order Cyanobacteriales; family Nostocaceae; genus Dolichospermum. Next base: position 3,066 of record JANMGZ010000298.1, on the reverse strand, counting down.
TGCCAAAATACTTAGATCAGGAAAAGTTTTCTCCCTACTTAGGTTTTCCTCTGTGTAATGTGCCTTCTCCTAGTGATGATGCTAGTGATTATGCTAAATATTTCATTGGTGAATTTTTTGAAGTTTTCGAGTATTTAGGAATTAAACCAGAAACTTATTTTCTGCGAGATTTATATCGTTCTGGCAAACTTAATTCCCATATTGACACTTTCTTAAAAAATGCCCATTTGGTGAGAGAAGCTTATAAAGAAGTCAGCAAAGCTGATCGTCCAAATAACTGGTATCCTTTTCAAGTGATTTGTGAAAATTGCGGTAAAATTGCCACAACTGCAACTACAGATTATAACGGTTCAGAGGTTTTTTACACTTGTAAACCAGAGGCAACTGATTATACAAAAGGTTGTGGACATTCTGGGTGGGTTTCTCCTTTTAATGGTAATGGTAAATTACCTTGGAAAGTTGAATGGGTGGCTAAGTGGGATGTGTTGGGTGTAACTATTGAAATGGCAGGTAAGGATCACTCTCAAAAAGGTGGTTCTAGAGATGTTGCTAATGCTATTAGTCGTAAGGTTTTACAAAAACAACCTCCTTTTCATTCTCCCTATGAATTCATTCTTGTGAATGGGACAAAGATGAGTTCTTCTAAAGGAGTTGGTTCGAGTGCAGAAGAAATTGCTGCTTTACTTCCACCGGAATTATTGCGCTTTTTAATGTTGCGAACTCAGCCAAGAACAGTAATTAATTTTGCGCCAAATTATGAAACTACTACTCGTTTATTTAGGGACTACGATACTTTAATTAATAAGTATTCTAATTCTCCTGAATTAAATGAGGAATTAATGCCGTTATTTTATGCCCAAGTAGGAGATGAAATTAAACCATTTCAACCCTTTGATTTTAGTACGTTGATTTCTCTGTTGCAAGTTCCACGTTTAAATATTCAGGAAGAGGTGGTACAGCGGAGTTCACAGTCTTTAACTGAGTATGATCAGCAAATTATTAATCAAAGAATTGCTGCTGCTCAAAAATGGTTACAAGATTATGCAGATGAGGAGGAAAAGCTAGTTCTCTATTTGGCACAAATTCCAGATAAAGCTAATAATTTGAACTCTGAACAAGTTACTTATTTGCAAAAATTGATGGAGAATTTACAAACTATTCCTAATTGGGAAACTGAAGAATTACAAACTTTGATTTTCTCGACTACTAAGGAGTTAGGAATTCAACAAGCGATCGCTTTTAAGGCTTTGTATTTATCTTTCTTGAATAAGGAAAGAGGTCCAAAGGCTGGTGGTTTACTGTCTTACTTGGAGAAGTCCTTTGTGATTTCGCGGTTGCAAGACGTTGTGGCTTTAAATGCAGATAAGGAAAAGTTAGAAGTTTCTTGATTACTAATTCCCCTCTTTTCAAGAGGGGAGGGGGTTCTTGTATTTCACTCAACCGAAAGGTCACGCCACTATCTTGTATAAATTACCGGATAAAAGTTAAACTTCCTGATTAAAGTGATATGGCTTCTAGGGGATGTGAGAAGCTTTGTGGTGGTGTGATAGGAGTGAAGTGCTATGTTAAGTCGCAAGCAAACCCCGATTTTTGCTGACAATCAGGAACGTGATACTTACGCTTGGTTTTCCCAGCGGGCGTGGGTAGAAATTGATTTAGGGGCGTTGTCTCATAATGTCCAGCAGTTGGTCAAGTTTTTAGCGCCACGTACCCAATTAATGGCAGTTGTAAAAGCAGATGCCTATGGACATGGGGCTGTGACAGTGGCTAAAACTGCCTTGGAAGCGGGTGCTAGTTGGTTGGGTGTAGCGACTGTTCCCGAAGGTATTCAATTGCGGGAAGATGGCATTAAAGCCCCGATTTTAATTTTAGGGGCAACCAACACACCAGAACAAATTCAGGCGATCGCTCATTGGCGACTTCAGCCGACATTGTGTAGTCCTAAACAAGCTTTAGAATTTTCTAACACCTTAGAAACTATTAACTATAATTCTTCTTTGCCCGTACACATTAAATTAGATACGGGTATGTCCAGGTTAGGTACTAATTGGCAACAAGCAGCACAGTTTGTCCAGTTGGTACAAGGATTACCCCATTTAGATATTGCTAGTATTTATTCTCACTTAGCAACTGCCGATAGTATTGATGCTACAGTGATGATAGAACAGCATAGACGATTTGAGGAAGCAATTACATCCGTTAAATCTAAAGGGATCAAAATTCCCAGTTTACATTTAGCCAACTCAGCCGCTACCCTGGCAGATCCAACATTACACTATGATATGGTGCGTGTCGGTTTAGCTATTTATGGGCTTTATCCTGCTACGCACTTAGAAAATCAGATTAAACTTCAACCTGTTTTACAACTCAAAGCCAGAGTTACCCAAGTTAAAACCATAGCCGCAGGAACAGGAGTTAGCTATGGTCATCATTTTATTGCACCTAGAGAAATGCGTCTGGCTGTAGTTGGTATTGGTTATGCTGATGGAATTCCCCGGAGTCTTTCCAGCCAAATGGAAGTATTAATCCGGGGACAGCGTGTATCACAAATCGGCGCAATTACAATGGATCAAATCATGTTAGATGTGAGTTCCATCCCCGATTTGCAAGAAGGAGAAATAGTCACCTTGCTAGGAGAACAGGGAAAAGAACAAATATCCGCTAATGATTGGGCAAATCGCCTCAATACCATTTCTTGGGAAATTCTTTGCGGCTTTAAGCACCGTCTACCTCGTGTAGCTGTGATGTAAAAGATTGGGGACATGGGGAAAAATCATACCCCATACCTTAATTTTCAACTTTGACTTTTTTACCTATTGCCATAAATAATTTATTATGCTAAAGTAAGTTATTGATGCGGATATGGCGAAATTGGCAGACGCGCTAGATTTAGGTTCTAGTTCCGAAAGGAGTGAAGGTTCAAGTCCTTTTATCCGCACTTGTAATAAATAGCTTCTATAAAAGGACTTTCACCGTTCACTCCTTTCGGAACTAGAAGTTATCGCTCACATTTCGCTCAAACCCTAATATACCACTGGTAAACTGAGCGAGCAACTAGTATTTTCT
>JANMGZ010000290.1:0-8911 GCA_031374905.1 Dolichospermum sp. OTE_70_metabat_362_sub | reverse complement strand
TGGGCATATTGACGGCATCATTTTTAATATAAAGTTTATTTAGACCCAGGCGACGGGCAAGACGGTGGGAACGCACCAAAGGAGTCATCCCTGTACCGACATCTATATAATTATCTGTAGCAACGGGCAAAAAGTGACGATAGCGCCAAATGGAATTGGGACCAGCTTCAATAGTTTCTCGACTAACTAAGCTTTTCAGCACATTGTAATCATATTTGACTTCCAATGGTCCAAAACACTCTTCACATACATGAGTGGCTTTAAGTTCGTATTCTGCTCCACATTCTTTACACTTCAAAGCCTTGAGAATGGAAGTGTTCGCTTGGTTGAGGTTTGTAATCGCCTGAGTCATAATTTCGCTTTCCCTGGATATCCGTCAACTTTGAAATGATACTAGCACGAGGTAAAATCCACGTCAAACATACCCGACTATTTTTATCGGGTTTAATTAATACTGGAGTTTAGACTAAAAACGATGAATATCTTGAAAACATTGAAATATCCACCTTAATGTGGGAGATTCTGTTTGTTTATTCAGTTGATTTTTTATTGTAGCTTTTTGAGTTTTTAATGGTATTCTTAATTGTCTTTGCCCCAAACTATAAACCAACAGACATAATGCCATTCAGATCATGATTGTTTCGACTCTTTGCAGATTTTTCACAAACAGACTATCTGTGAAAAATAACAGATATTTGATAAATCTAAATTCTTTTTCTGTAGATTGTTGTTATTTGTATATTCTGAGTATTTCTATTGATTCTATCTCCGTCGTATCTATGTTAAAATTTAGATCATGTTTATTGATATGATTTCAATCAATCAGATAATTCCTGGTTAGGTACTATGCAATATCGTCGGTTTGGTAAAACTAATTTACATCTTTCTGTTTTTTCTGTGGGAACAATGCGCTGTTTAACTAATAGCGAAAATGTTCAGCAGACTATTGAAAAGGCTTTATGTTTAGGAATTAATCATCTAGAAACTGCTAGAGGTTATGGTGACAGTGAAGCATATTTGGGTAAAGCTATCAAAGCTGGTTTATCAGTACCCCGTAATCAACTTTATATTACTACCAAAATTCCCCCAACACCAGATGCTGACACTATGCGTCGGTATATTGATGAATCGTTAAATCGGTTAAATTTAGATTATCTAGATTGTTTAGGAATTCATGGATTAAACACTTGGCAACATTTAGAATTGGTACAAGCTAAAAACGGCTGTATGCAAGCTGTTCAGGAAGCTATAAATGATGGGAGAGTGCGACATATTGGTTTTTCTACCCACGGTTCATTAGATGTAATTTTGGCAGCTATAAATACAGACCTTTTTAAATTTGTTAATCTTCATTATTACTATTTTTTTCAACATAATGCCCCCGCTATTCAGTTAGCAGCAAAGAAAGATATGGGCGTTTTTATTATTTCTCCTGCGGATAAGGGCGGAAAATTGTATACTCCATCCCAAACTTTAAAAGAACTCTGTTACCCATTTACACCATTAAATTTAAGTTATCGTTTTTTGCTCATTGATAACCGCATTACCACCTTGAGTATAGGCCCAGCAAAACCCGATGAGTTAGTAATATCTCCGGAATTGTTTGATCATCAAAATGAATTAACCAAAGCTGAAATTGATATTTTTGAAAAATTAGAAAAGCAGCAAAATAAGGTCTTATTAACTGATAAATGTAGTCAATGCTATGCTTGTTTACCTTGCCCGGAAAATATTCACATTCCCGAAGTTTTAAGATTACGAAATTTAGCTGTAGCCTACGATATGACAAATTATGGACAATATCGTTATGGAATGTTTGAAAATGCAGGTCATTGGTTTCCAGGTATGAAAGCCAACCGTTGTACAGAATGTGGTGATTGTTTGCCCAAATGTCCAGAAAATTTAGATATTCCTAACTTGCTAAAAGATACCCATGAGAGATTACAAGGTAAAGCAGGAAGAAGATTGTGGGGATAAATTTAAAATCTAAAATCTAAAAATTTTTAACTTTTAGTTCTTCAACTTCTGCTAATTTTTCCACAGTTAAAGGTGTAGATTGACTAGTGCCAGAGAGGAGTTTTAAAAGATTAGGACGGGAATCATACAATAGATAGATAATCCGATCTCCAACTTCCCACTCTTGGTTTGCGGAAATTACCTGTAAACATTCTTGTCTTTCTAATAATAAGGGTACTAAAATTCCCACTCGAATTTTTTCGTGAATATGTTCTTGTTGGGAGTTAAATTCTGTGGCATTTAAGGTTGTTGTTCCCAACTTCACTTGTCCATTAATCAAATATTCATTCCAAGTTTTTATGGGCAAATCAGAGACAAAAGCTTGATCAACTTTACTATTAACTGAGGGAGAACCTTCGGGGTGACGCGGGAATATTGCTAAAACACGGGGAGGATTAAATTCCTCAGCAGCCCGTTGTGCTAAAACAAAATTCACCTCACCATTACTAGTAATGGCTAAAAAAGTCCCCATATAACCAATCCCAGCTTCTTCCAGTATTTCTCCATCTAAAGCACTACTAGCAATTACTCGCAGATTTTGGGCTTGGGCTTGAGCTAAACGTTCGGGGTCAGTATCAATCATCACTACACTTTCTCCTCGTTCTTGAAAAAAGCGGGCAATTAATAAACCCAAGGGATTACAGCCAACAATTACCGCCCCAGTTGCATCTTTAGAGGTAATTCGTAACCATTTAACCAACCACCCAGCGGTTAAACCTTGACAAAAGACTGTCATGATAATTGTCAAAAATACCAGTGCTTTAATCGAATCACCACCATTAATGCCTCGCTGCGTCAGTAAAATTGCAAATAAAGAAGCCACAGAAGCCGAAACTATGCCTCTTGGTGCAACCCAACTTAAAAATAGTTTCTGTCGCCAATTTAGATCACTATTCCAAGTACATAAAATAATGTTAATCGGGCGAACCACAAACATTAAAACCAAAACAGTGAATACACTCCCCCAACCTAAAGCCAATACACTGGCGATAGATAAATCAGCCGCCAAAAGAATGAATAAAACAGAAACGCTCAGAATTGTGAGTTGATTTTTAAAGCTTCGTAATAAACGCTCTTCTGGAACTGAGGAATTAGCAAATACCGCACCTGCCACTACTGTGGTCATAATTCCCGATTCAGAACGGATCATTTGCGCTAGGGCAAACAACACCCATAACACTGCCAGTACAACCAGATTTTTCAGTTCAAAAGAGATAAAATTGGCGCGTTTGAACATCCAACTCATTAAATATCCACCAACACCGCCAATGCCCGCACCTACAGCAAAACGTAAAATTAGACCAATAATGGCATTAATTGGGTCTGTATCACCGTTTAAAATTGTATCGAGGACAACATAAGCCAGAATAGCCCCCACTGGATCAATTAAAACTCCTTCTCCTTCTAATAGCGTTGCTACTTGCCGATCTACATTAATTTGTTGAATCAAAGGCCCAATTACAGTTGGTCCGGTAACAACAACAATGGAAGCATAAAGAACAGCTATATTCCAAGGAAACTCACCTAACCAGTAAGCCGCAAGACTTCCACCCAACAGGGTGATCAGTGTTCCTAGCGTAACTAGTAACTGGAGACTGATGGAAACTTTACCTAACTCTTGCCGATCTAATTTGAGTCCACCTTCAAATAAAATGATTGCTGTTGCTAGGGAAACAATCACTTCTAATCCTGTTCCCAGTAAATGCGGTTGTAATATTCCTAACCCGTCTTTTCCTAATAAGATGCCTAGTAGAAGTAGTAAGACGATGCTGGGTAATTTGAAATATGCAGCCATCACCTGGGCGCTAATGCCTGCAAAAACAGTGATCACCATCTGGAGGGTGATTTCAAAAGGTGTTTCCATGTTGTAGATTTTGAGCCATTGATTTCAAAATCCTTTTTACAGAATCATAAACATTAACTTTACAGAAAACACCTTATGTAAGTTGAGGTGGCAAAAAATAACGGGAAACCACAAAATAAAGTAACAATACCACAGCTTGAGGCATCCCCATGAATATGATAGACGGTTCGAGCCTGTTGATAACAATTTTTGTGTTAGTAGTTGATAGTAAGGAAACGACGTATTGCCGTTAGTCACCTTGAAAGGGCTAGTATATAGATTAAACTAGTTATTTGTAATGTCAGTTTGTACAGCGTCGTTTTTGACTCATTTTTCTATGGTAACAAGACTTGCAGATGTGTATAGTATGGCTTCAGCACCAACTGTGACACCTGACCGAGTTAATCAAGTGACTCGGAAAACTTATCCTAATTACAAGGTGATTGTATTGAATGATGATTTCAATACTTTTCAGCACGTAGCTGAGTGTTTAATGAAGTATATTCCGGGGATGTCGGGTGATCTCGCTTGGGATTTAACTAATCAAGTCCACTATGAAGGACAAGCGATTGTTTGGAGTGGACCCCAAGAACCAGCGGAATTATACCATCAACAATTACGTCGGGCCGGGTTGACAATGGCTCCTCTGGAAGCAGCCTAATTATCCCACGGATGGGTAGACTCGTTTGGAATCACTCCACCCATATTCCTGCTCTAACTTTTATTTCAGAACGTTTGTGTCCAAAGGATCGTATTGGGACTGTGACACCTGCCGTCATTGGTAGAGCTAGAGTTTATACACCTATTGCTATGAGAATTGCCTAAATTATGACTTTACAAATAGCGAGGTTGGAACTAAATTTAGCTCTAACCTTGACTTTTGATTACTCTTCAATTTTATGAACTGCAAATTTATGTAACGGCAAACTCAGAATACAAGAAAATGTTAAGAAATATGACAAAGCTGTAGTAATTCTTAAACTTATAATTACAGCTTCCCAATCAAATAAAAATACTTTTTCAATTCCAAAAGCAATACAATACACTAACCAGTAAGCAAAGCTCATTCTTAACAAACTTTCTTCTGTGGCTTGAAAATCATTTATTAGTTCATTTTTATCCTTTAGCAACCATAAACCGACAATACAAGCCACTGAGGAAATAGCAACTAAAAACTCATGGCAACATAAATTTACTGTAGGCATTTGTCCTTGTCTCCATTTTCAATGTTTGATATTTCTATGGAAACCTAGTCTAAAGGAATATGCCTCGGAGTTGTCTAAAATAGTTACAAACTGCAATCCCTCAACAAATTTCTTCATATATAGTCATTCCCGTTCAAGTGAGATATATGAAGAAAGTTTTATTAATTACAAAAAAATGCCGCAAGATTTAACTTTAATCCATAGCTTGCTTCTCTTCAGTACCGCGTTTATTGCTGGTGGACTCAATGCTGTAGCAGGTGGTGGCAGTTTTATTACATTTCCTACTCTAATATTTACGGGTATAGCACCAATTAATGCTAATGCTACAAATAATACTGCTCTGTGGATAGCAGCTATAGCTAGTGCAGGAGCTTATCGTCGAGATTTAAACATCGAAAAACGACAATTATTATTACTAGCTGGTACAAGTTTAGTTGGTGGTGTCATTGGTTCAGTTGCTTTGTTATACACATCACCGGATGTATTTAAAAAGATGCTGCCCTATTTGTTACTTTCAGCAACATTGCTATTTACATTTAGTGAATCTCTAAAAAAGTGGCTAAAGTTTCAGAGTAAAAATGATTATTCAGCACCTCCACCTTTATTTATTCTTCTAATTTCTCAATTGCTAATCTCCATATATGGTGGTTTTTTTGGTGCGGGTATGGGCATTTTAATGTTGGCAACTTTAACTTTTTTAGGTATTAAAAATATTCACTCTATCAATGCTTTTAAAACTTTGTTGGGTAGTTGTATTAATGGTGTAGCGATTATTCCTTTTATGTTCGCTAATCTGATTGCTTGGCATCAAGTTATTATTATGGCTCTTGGTGGTTGTTTAGGTGGTTATTTATGCGCTCACTTTGCGCGGGAACTACCACCTAGCTTAGTGCGGAAATTTGTAATCGTGGTGGCTTTTGGCATGACTACCTACTTTTTTATTCATGGCTAATACTGCTGTGAGATAGTTCAGGAGGCAGGAGAAACCCAGCATTACTCATAGTGGGATTGAAGCAAGAACGCTTTATACTGCACTTCGTGCCACTACGCTAACGCGCTGCGCGTCTTGTGTATACAGCACTTCCCGATGTTATCAGGTACAATAACCCCCTCCCCGCAAGCGATGAGGGGGCTAAGATGTACCTCATAAGAGCGGAAACCGCTGTAATTCTTTCTTTAAACCCAAAACTAAAGTTTTAATTGATACTCATAACCTTCTGCCCCCTGCCTTTTTGTAAGATACCTGTCTAAATATTAATTAAATATAAAACTCCAAATTTTGTGACTTTGATTACAGTTTTTCTTTTCTGGTGACGATTGAATGGGAAAATAACTTAATTTTTTTCAAAGAATAAACAAGACTATCTCAAGGATTACACCATAGGGATCACTACCAATCTAAGAAAATTTAGGTCTAAAGTAAATTTATATATCTTAGGCATGATAATAAGAATTATCAGGTTTAAGATAGTAATCAAGGATATTAACTCTTGCAAATTCACAATAATTAAACAATTTTTGTCAATTTTTCTAAAAAATTATTAAATTCAGGGGTTTTAAAATGCAAGTATCACAAAAGATTCATTGCCCAAATTGCGGTAGTGCGGCTGAACGTCACTATATTGCTGATAGTCAAATTACACGAACACAATGCCCTAGTTGCGATTACTTAATGATAACTTGTACTCGCACTGGTAAAGTGATTGAGGCTTATGCTCCAGGTATTTATGCTAAGAAATGATTGACAATTTACACTTGATAATTTTAATGACAATTAATCAATTCAAGTTTTCAACTATCCCTTTTTTAATGGAAAAAAGTAATTGTCAATTGTCAATTGTTTTTGTTGTTCTTAATTGTCCACAAGCAGCGTCAGCTTCTAAACCACGAGAATAACGGACACTAACGGCAGTGTTTTGTTGTTGAAGAACATTAACAAAGGCTTCTATTCTTTCGCGGCTTGGTCTTTTATAATCTACTTCTTCAATGGGATTATAAGGAATCAAGTTAACGTGACTTTGAAATCCTCGGAGTCGTTTTGATAGTTCTAAGGCGTGTTCGGGTAAATCGTTAACTCCAGCCAGAAGTATGTATTCAAAGGTAACTCTGCGTCCAGTTATTTCTACATATTCTCGACATTCTGTGAGTAAGTCTTCTATGGGATAGGGTTTCGCACTAGGAATGAGTTGTTCCCGTAATGCTTGGTTAGGTGCGTGGAGACTGACAGCTAGGGTAATTTGCAGTTGGTGTCCGGCAACTTGCAGAATGCGATCGCGGATGCCTACAGTAGATAGTGTAAGCGATCGCGCACCAATTCCTACATCTTGGTTAATGGATTTAATCGCTAAAATCACATTTTCCGTATTCAATAATGGTTCACCCATGCCCATGAATACTACATTACTCACCCGTTCTTGAAAATCTTCTTGAACAGTCAACACTTGATCAACAATTTCCGCACGGGTAAGATTACGCTTGTAACCACCTTTGCCAGTAGCGCAGAAATCACAGCCCATTGGACAACCCACTTGAGTAGAAACACAGACAGTTAAACGTTTATCACTAGGAATACCAACGGTTTCGACAATTTCCCCGTCAGCCAATTTGAGGAGATATTTGACTGTACCATCAGGGGCAACGGAACGGTAATGTAAAGATGAACGGCCTATGGGAATATCTGCAACTTCTGAACGCCAATTTTTAGGAAATACAGAAATATCACCGAGCGATCGCACTCCCTTATTATAGATCCAATCATGTAATTGCTTACCTCGATAACCGGGTTGCCCCTGTTGCTGTACCCAAGCAGTTAACTCCGTCACGGAAGCGCCAAGGAGAGGGGGAAGAAGTTCGGATTTGGAAAAGTTAGGAGAATTTATCGGAAATACAAACGGCGTAGCAGTCATAAGAAATTATAAATTGATGCTAATTTCCTATTTTACTATTTTTACAAATATTTTCCCAAGTAATTAAATTATAAAAAAGCGATCGCTTTCCATGATTTCCAAGAATGCGATCGCTTAATATAATCGTTAGTAAAAGTGTTGATAATTGTCAATTATCAATTGCTAAATCAACCTGTATACCATTCTGGAGTCAGCTTCTCTGTATCAGCAACAGGAGTTTCAGTAGCTAGAGTTCCATTCATAGTCCAGATTTTATCAGCGGATGTTTGTTGATCACGCCAGTAAATATCTGTCTTACCATCACCATTAAAATCACCTAAGGATGCTGTCAAACCAGGCGTATTGCTAGGTAGAAAAGCTTCAGAGCTTACCGTTGTACCATCCATCAACCAAGCAGTATTTGCGCCACTAGCCGCATTGTGCCAGAAAATGTCAGTTTTACCGTCGCCATTGAAATCGCCAATTCTTGCAGTCCAATCTGTACCCAATGTGCTGACAGTACCTTCAGTCACAAAAACGCCATTCATTGTCCAAATCTTATTCTCGCCTGTTTGGGAGTTGCGCCACAGAACGTCAGTTTTGAAGTCACCGTTGAAATCGCCAAGAGTAGAAGTCCAGGAAGCATCTTGAGCTTGGAGATCATACTTGGTGGCTTGACTACCATCCATAAACCACGCAGTATTTGCGCCTGTCGTGGAATTGCGCCAGAAGATGTCACTCTTGCCATTGCCATCAAAATCAACAATGGTTGCAGCCAATCCTGGAGTTGTAGTTTCTAGAACGGTTGCGCTAACTACTTTTGTGCCATCCATTTGCCACATAGCATTTTCACCAGTAGTGGCATTATTCCAGAAAATATCAGTTTTGCGATCGCCATTGAAATCGCCAATACTAGCTTTGAAACCGGGATCAACTCGATCTAAAGTTAAGTAATTAGCAAC
>JANMGZ010000287.1:0-14408 GCA_031374905.1 Dolichospermum sp. OTE_70_metabat_362_sub | reverse complement strand
TTGTGTTTGATTGGGATAATCTCCACTTGCATACATTTCACCAGATTTATATTTTGTTACCCAAAAATGATGAGTTGCAAAACCTGCTTTTTTCCTAATCTTTGCACCTTCTGCCGCATACAAAATTGTATTTCCTCCCGGTGTTAGAATATATGCAGGTGCAACGCCTAAATTATTCTGTTTATCTGCACTAGCAATCATCCATTCTCGACTGTGTTTAATATCCAAATTACGCGCAGCAGATTGTTCTGTTTTTAATTGTGTATCTTCTACAGTTATGGCATTACCTAACGGGTTTTTATCACCTATTGGTACAGCTTCTACATTCATTTCCATGACAGAATTAGCTTTGCCATCTATATCTAAATCTAAGCGATAATTGAAAAAATGCTGATGATTAACTCCAAAGATATTTTTAGCTAATAATCTGCCAAATGACTTATTTTCAGTTTGTTTTGTGCTGGCTGTTGCCTGTGCTAAATCAATACCTGTTAACTCATTTTCTACTTCTAAAGTCCCGTCTTGGCGAAATATCCAGTTGATACTGTAATCATAATTATCAACTGTCGCCATCATTTTCATGACTAATTCACGATTACGACGGATATATTTTTGTTGATTTCTGTAATTAAAATGTTTCCACAGGATACCGTTATCTCTTTCATAAATTCCCACTAATCCGGGTATGGTGAAAGCTTCTCCTTCAGGATTGGCAAATACTGTATTTAGTAAAATTCCATTTTCAGGAATTTCTTTACCTAATTCTAGTTGGTTTGCTAATAATCCCAGATTATATTCTCCCACATCAAAGGCATTACGAAATGACCAATTTGGCTGAGAATCCCCATAAGGAACTGCCATTTCTGACAGACTACCACGATATAAAATTGATCTGTATTTTTCGCCATCATCATATTTAACAAGATACAAAACTAAGCCTTCACGGGGGTGCATTAAATAACGAAATTTCCACCCTTGCCAAATAATTTCATTACCTTTTATTTGGAAAGTTGTTCCTTGTGGTTGATTAATATTTAATGGTTTTGGTGGTGTGATTACTTGATTAAAAGCATTAACGTCATAATCCCAATTTTCTTGAGAAAGAGGAACTATCCCGTTATCAACAAAACTATCAACTTCACCTTTATTTAAATTGACTGTAACTAAAACACCTTCTATCGGACGAGCATAAAAATTCCAATGTTTACCTTGATAATAAGATAATGCTCGACAAAGACGATTACCAGATTTTACTTCTTCTTTATTTAGTATTCCTGCTCCCCAACAATTAATTTCCACATTTTCAAAATCTTTAATTCCGCGTTTTTGCATGGCTACTTGCCAACGTAAATCAGATTTTACTACTTCTCTAGCTATTGCATAATCTGGTGCTAAAATAGCTGGCTGTACATTAGGTATTTTTTGCCAAGAAGTGATATTTTTCGTGTTTAAATTAACTGTTCCCGTAAAAGTTGTGTTGAGTTCGCGTTCATAAACTTGCAAAAAAACCTGGCGTGGCAATGATTGGCTAGGTGTAAAATTTAAGACTTCTTTTTTATTGGGTTCTTGTAAAGTAATTATGGTAAAGATTGCGGTTTCACTAAGATTTTTTTCCTCTTTAACTATGGTAACTGCTGTATTAATTTCTGTCTCTGTTAAGGGGTTAAGAGGATGAGGAATTACCGCTTCTTGCGCCAATACGATGTGAGGAAATCCCAAAAAGATATTAATGATAATAATAATGGTAATAGTTAGCTGGTAAAAAAAATTTAGCCTCTTAATCATCTTGCACATTTTTCTAAAAAAGTACATTTATTGATTCCTTAACTAAAGATGAGAAACCGTAAGATTAGGAGGATGTTTTAAAAAGCTAAAATTCTCGTTCCCATACAGAGCATGGAAACGAGATAAAAGAGATAACAAAATTGATGTCTATTGTATTATATAGAAACTAAACGACGTAAGGATTCAGCCCGACGTTTAGCAACGGGATTATTAGGTGATAATTTGAGTGTTGCTTCATACATTTCCAAAGCTTGAGCAGTTAATTTTTTCTTCTCATAAGCGTGTCCAAGATTATTTAAGGCTGATACATAATCTGGGTTCAATTTGATGGCTTCTTTATACTGCCGAATTGCTAAATCATATTGCTCTTGAGCAAAGTAAACATATCCCAAGCCGTTGTAAATAGGAGCGATAGATTCTTCTCCCTCTTCTTCGGCTGCTTTGAGAGATTTTTGAAATAAGGGTATAGCTTGGCTAAATACTTTTTTTTCTGAATAGATACTAGCTAATTCATAATATTCTTGAGCCGTGCCTTTTTCTTTAGTTAATTTGTTTTTTAACTTATTCAGGGAACTTTCAAGTTTCCGAGTTTTGAATACTTGACGAAAAACACTTACACCTGCAAATGCAAGTAAACCAACAAAAATTGACAGATAAATGACGACTAAATTGCTATCCATTTTCTACAAATACAAATTATTAAAATACTCTATCTATTATCAGTTATTAGGTTGTATATTTCTCACTAAATTACTACAAGCCCCAATATTCTATCCGTTCTTTTAGCCAACCTGTAACTGTATAACGAGCGATCGCTTCATTTACGTTGCGTCTTAACTCATCATACTGTAATCCTTTAGGCATCACTATAGATATTGGTTGTGCTGATAATTTAGTTGGCAGTATGCGATATTGAGGATGTGCTTGCACCCAACCACTAAGAACGCTGAGATCCGCACTAAAACCATCTACCTGATTATTTTCCATCTTTTCCCACCCTTGGTCATAAGAATTTACACTGACCAATTCAACAGATGGTGTAAAGTATTTTAAGTATCCCACAGTGCTAGAGTTGTTGAGAACAGCTATTTTCTGTTTACCTACATCTTTTAATTCTTGAATAGATGTATTTTTTGTAACTATTGCCGCCCCATCATAATAATAAGGAACACTGAAACTAACGATGCGAGAACGTGATTCTGTGGCTGTGACTCCAGCGATCGCTAAATCAACTTTATGATTAAATACCATAGGTAAGCGATCGCTATTAGCTACAGGTTGTAATTTCACAGCATCAGCTTTACCCAATAAATCACTAGCCAAATGTTTGGCTAAATCAATCTCTAACCCTTGTAAATTACCCTTATCATCCCTAAAACCTAAAGGGCGGAGATTATCCTTAACTGCCACATTTAAATAGCCCCGTTGCTGAATTTCTGCCATTGTCGCCGCAGATGCAGTCAAGTTTGCACCCAAAAAAGACAGCCAAAAAACTAAAGATAAGGTAGCGGATAATACCAGATGTAACTTGTTCATAATCGCCCTGCGTTTTACTCCAATTAAAAATGCCAAACAGTTTCTTGATTTTTAATTTTCAATTCTCCGAAGTGCCATCTGTTACATCCGTTATTCATCCGTTGCCACCTTTATCCCTTAACAGAGTTAGCCAGTTCCGCAACTTTAGCGAAGCTTGTAGGATCAAGAATCGCCAATTGTGCCAACATTTTGCGGTTTAGTTCCACATTGGCCTTTTTTAAATTACCAATTAAGCGGCTGTAGCTTAAACCGTGTTGTCTAGAAGCTGCGTTAATCCGCGCTATCCACAGACGGCGAAAATCACGCTTCTTCTTTTTGCGATCGCGGTAAGCACTGCGAAGCGCTTTCATTACCTGTTGGTTAGCGGTTCTAAACAAAGTTGAGTGAGAACCACGGAAACCTTTAGCTAATTTGAGAATTTTATTGCGGCGTTTACGAGCTACATTACCGCGTTTTACCCGAGTCATATCTTATCTACCTGTGATCTTTTACAAATATGGAAGCATTAAACGCACATTAGGTTCATCCCGTTCATGAACAACTGCCATCTTTGACATATCGTTTTTCTTACTAGAGGATTTATGCTCTAATAAGTGGTTTTTGAACGGTTTACGGCGGACGATTTTACCGCTACCGGTGGCGCGGAATCTCTTCGCCGCAGCCTTGCGAGTCTTTAATTTAGGCATGGGATGGCTTTAATTCAACACAATCTACAATTATATATGAGAAAAGGCAAATTGTATGCCCCATTGTCAAGATTGGCAACGATTCCCAGGACATAGCCATCAACTTCAAAATATATTACTTCAAGACTTGACAAGACGAAAATTTTAGTTTACACTAATGTTAGAAGTAGAAATCTGTCCGCGCATATATATTAAACTTTTGGATTGTCTGAATCAGGATATCCAGGATTTTAGGATGTACAGGATGTTGGTTTGCGGTGGAGATTTTTGATTTTCACTTTTTCCATGATTCTTCATGTCAAGACTTGACAAGACGAAAAATTTGGTTTACACTAATGTTAGGAGTGGAAATCTGTCCGCGCATATATAGTAAAATTTTCAACCATCGACATGATTATTTTCATTCATATCAAAAACATCCTCACCACCAGTTTATAAAGCTCATCCTGTAAATCCTAAAATCCTGGACATCCTGATTCAGACAATTAAACGCAGATGAACGCAGATAAACGCGGATGTTATACTAATTTTTAATTTCTCTCCCAATCCTGTAAATCCTGATTCTGACAAATAAATCATAAATAACTATGTCAGCAAGAGATTTATTCCATCAAGCAGTTAGAACAGCACTAGAAAAAGAACAATGGTTAATTACCGATAATTCATTAGAGGTAGAATTAGAAGATACAACCTTGAAAATTGATTTAGGTGCAGAAAGATTAATTGCAGCGGAAAAAGGAGAAGAAAAGATTGCTGTAGAAATCAAAAGTTTTGCTAGTAACTCAGCAGTAAGTGAATTTCATACAGCATTAGGACAATTTCTCAATTATCAAATCATGTTAGAAGAGACTGAATCACAACGAGTATTATATTTAGCAGTTCCCGAAGAAACTTATAAATCCTTCTTTCAAACTCGACTTGCTAAAATTGCAGTAGCAAGACATAAACTTAAAAGTAATTCACGTTCTTCACGCCTTCGTGGTTCAATAAAACAAAAAAAGGACGAACTAAAAAGTCCGCCCTGAAAATTACCAAAAAAACCTAAATCTTCGCTTCTTCTCTCACCAACTTATCCCAACCCAAATCCTTCAAATTATTATTCCTTCTTAAAGGACGAGTTACCAATTCCAAAACATCACGTGCATTACCAAAACCGTGAATTTGAGCAAAAGTAAACTCCACAGACCACTTAGTATTAATACCTCGTGCTTCCAGAGGATTAGCATGAGCCATACCAGTAATTACCAAATCAGGTTTCAACTCATAAATCCGTTGCAGTTGATTGTAATTATCAGGCTTCTCCACAACAGTTGGTAAAGGTGAATTCATTTCCTGACAAGTTTTTTCTAACAAAGCCAACTCAGCAGCTTGATAGCGTTTATCCATGTAAGGAATCCCGATTTCTTGAACAGTCATTCCACAGCGAATCAAAAACCGCGCCATAGAAATTTCCAACAGGTTATCACCCATCAAAAACACAGATTTACCGCGAATCAGTTTCACATAATCTTCCACACCAGCCCAAATTTGAGCTTCTCTTTCATCTAAACCCTGGGGTGTAATCCCAAACACAGAACAGATTTTTTCAATCCAAGCGCGAGTACCGTCAGGCCCAATGGGGAATGGTGCGCCAATTAGCTTACACTTACGGCGACGCATTAAAGTTGTAGCAGTGCGGCTGAGGAAAGGATTCACACCCGCGACATAATACCCTTCTTCAATCACAGGTAATTCTGTAAACCGTTTTGCGGGTAGCCAACCAGAAACTTTAATACCTTGCTTTTTCAGTTCTAAGGTTAATTGTGTCACCACGGGGTCAGGTAAAGAACCAAACAGCACCAAAGGCGGATGATTTACATACTCAGATTCATCGTGAGCGATGTCTTCTTTTTTCCTCCCAAAATTCATCAGCTTCTGAATAGCGTTACGCTCGCCTTTTTCAGTTTCCGATACCGGAGACTTTTCAGGACAACGATGAGCCATCGCGGCTAACACAGTGTCCTCTCCTTGGGTAAATGCGTAGTCGAGTCCGTTAGCACGAGCGACCACAATAGGAATACCCAAATCAGCTTCTAACTTAGGTGCTAAACCTTCCAAATCGGTTTTAATAATTTCGGTGGTGCAAGTGCCTATCCAGACAATGACGCTAGGATTGCGATCGCGTTTAATTTGCTCACATAACCGTTTTAATTCTTCATAATCATTCAACTGTGCGGAAATATCCCCTTCTTCCAACTCTGCCATAGCATAGCGGGGTTCAGCAAAAATCATCACTCCCATGGCATTTTGCAGAAAGTAACCGCACGTCTTTGTGCCAATTACCAAAAAGAAGCTATCTTCAATTTTTTGATATAACCAAGCTACACAACTAATCGGGCAAAAAGTGTGATAATTTCCAGTTTCACATTCAAAATTTAAAGCTTCTGGCTGTTGAGCAACAGTCATATTAATATTCTCCCATTAATTTTTCAAATTAGAAAGTAGATGATTGGGTATGGGGGAATGGGTACTAAGAACAGGTTTTTTCCCTGCCCCCTGCCCCCTGCTCCCCTGCATCCTCTCACCCACCTTCAACAATTAATTGTTAGGAAAGAGACGAGCCATTTCTGATTCATTAAAAACCTCAGATGGCAGTTCTTCCAAATTGTCATCACCGTTTGTTTCATCACCCCAAATATCCGAAACTACATCATCAAATCCATTTTCTTCAGATGTATTCAGTTCATTAAATGAATTTTCTTCAGATAGATCCAGCCCACTAAAAGCATTCTCAGCTATTTCCCCAAAAGCACTGTCAGGTATTTCCCCAAAGGCATTTTCATCTATTTCCCCAAAGGCATTTTCACCAATTGAAGGGAAGCTATTAAAGCCCTGATCATTACTTTCATCAGTCAAAGATATGGGATTAAAAGAGGTATGACCGAAATCACCTATTGCTTCTGCACCAGAAAATGCCTCTTCTGAGTCACTAGCAATATCTTCACCAGATAAGGAAAGATTACCAAAGCCATCATCATCGCTGACTACAGCCCAATTCGCTTGTGTCTCGTTTCCCAACTCATTGATTCTGGGATTAGAGACTGGGAAAGATTCCTCTTCCGGTTCAGAGATTACCACCGCCGGCTGACGGGAGTACATTTCCGGTTCTACAGTGGGACTGAGACGATTACCAAGGGCAATATCGGGGTCAAAATGTAAATCCAGAACTTCAATTAGAGTATCCGCATCTGGATTCAGCTTGGCAAAGGGAAACATTAGCTGGGCTAATTTTGGTTCTAGAGCATTGATGACTCCCAGGATGAGGTAAGAAGACGGACGCTTGCCGCCATCAGGGGTATAAACTGATTCAATAGTCATCTGGAGCGTAATCCATTCACGATTGGCTTGAAAGAATTGCAACCACTTTTGTTTGAGTGAATCGGTAAAACTATCAAAGAAAGCCATAAGTCCATCCTGAGAGGTAAAATGTTTTATACAATCATCAAGTCTAATTCCTCTTCAGCATTTCTGGGTTGAACTTTTACTGGATTGAGATAAAAATCTGACAATAGAGAAAAAAGTTCACGATCTGGAGTATCGGTAGGAACAACACCTTCCGGTTGAGCAAGAATTTGATCAGCAATATTCAGGTAATAGTCGCAAACGTAGCTCAGAGAAGGATCTGACTCTGCCATTTCAAATAAAGTTTTGCCTTTGACACGGGAAATGCGGATATCTTCAATCAAAGGTAATACCTCTAAAACAGGCATGGGAACGGCTTCTATATATTTATCAATTAAGTCCCGCTTGGAGGTGCGATTACCGATTAACCCCGCTAGACGCAAAGGGTGAGTCCGAGCTTTTTCCCGGACGGAAGCAGCAATCCGGTTAGCAGCAAATAGGGCATCAAAGCCATTATCTGTAACAATTAGGCAATAATCTGCATAATTTAACGGTGCGGCAAAGCCACCACAAACAACGTCACCCAGGACATCAAATAAAATTACATCGTACTCATCAAAAGCATTAAGTTCTTTTAATAATTTGACTGTTTCTCCAACTACATAACCACCACAACCAGCGCCGGCTGGTGGTCCACCTGCTTCAACACAATCAACACCACCATAGCCTTTGTAAATTACATCCTCTGGCCAAACATCTTCGTAGTGATAATCTTTTTCTTGCAAAGTATCAATAATGGTGGGAATCAAAAACCCGGTGAGGGTAAAGGTGCTGTCATGTTTGGGGTCACAGCCGATTTGTAGTACCTTCTTACCCCGTTTAGCTAGAGCTACAGAGATATTACAACTGGTTGTAGATTTGCCGATTCCACCTTTTCCGTAAACTGCTAGTTTCACTTTTTTGCCTCTCTTATAGTTTCTTTACAAACTCTTAGTTCACACGTTTTCCTGTCTCTACATTGATTCGGGGATGTGTGAGGTATGTGAGTGCCATTATTGTGCAAATCCCCTGGAAAGGAAAGAGGGGTTAAATTTGAAAAATGATGCTATTAGCTATTTAAGGAATTAAATATGCTTTTTTTGATAAATTAACCTTTTAATTCATCTAAAAAAGCCTAAAAATATCCTTTTTAAAATTTTTATATAATTTTTTTATAAAAATAGTTTCAAAAGACAAAAAAACACAATAGACAAAAATCTATGAATTTCATAATATTTGCTTATTCTTGTGGCTATTGACGATATTAGAAGTATTTACGATGTATGCAGCGAGAAAAGCATTGTCAGCAATAGGTTCTAAATAAATGCGAGATGTTGGGATCAGTTTAATTAGGGGTTTTGATTTAGGAGTAAAATGGGCAGTAAAGAAATTTTATAAGCGATCGCATCTCTCATAATCAGCATCACTTCGGAATTAGTAAATATTTATTAAATTAGGAAATATCTGATATAAAACTTAACAGGGAACAGGGAACAGGGAATAGGAGAGAAGATTTTTCCTAATGACAACTAATCAATGACTAAAAAACAAAAATTTCCTTACTTACTGGGTTCTAAATGGACTGCACAGCAGAAAGTTGATGGCTGGCGACATTTTCAGGTTGTTAACCGCAAAAATCAAGGTAAATGGGTATATGCGGAAATGGTAGCAGCCTGTGATCCCCAAGTGCGCTTTTGGTTAAATGCTAAATTATTACAAGATAATTCTCAATGGTACGCTGGGTGGCAAACTTTACAAGAAATAAATTCTATTGAATAGACGATTTTATAAATATTCTTTCCATACTTTCGTCTCAATACCTTTGTTTTTTCTCTAAGTCTCACTAGTACGGTTTAATGATTAATAGTGGAATTGTTGAGATTTATTAAGCAAAGATTATGAAGTATCGCCTAGTATTGGCTAGTCTGATTTTAGCCCTGGTGTTGTTTGTGTTCCCTTTATCAGCGCAAGCAGCAAGCTCTTCCAGTGTTACTAATTCTCTTATGAACAAGGGAGTCGGGGAGAAGGACTTTTCAGGACAAAGTTTAATTGGGATTGAGTTTACAAGTGTGAAATTAGAAAACACTAATTTTAGCAATGCTGATTTACGCGGTGCTGTATTTAACGGTGCTTTATTGGATACTGCAAATTTTCATGGTGTAGATTTTAGTCAAGGTATTGCTTATTTATCAAGATTTAAAAATACTGATTTAAGTGATGCAATCTTTACGGATGCTATGATGTTGCGTTCCACCTTTGATCAAGTTGATGTTACTGGTGCTGATTTTACCAATGCCATTTTAGATATGGTACAGGTAAAAAAAATCTGTATCAACGCTAGTGGTGTAAATTCTAAAACAGGTGTAGATACTCGTCAATCTTTAGGATGTAAGTAAACCTGAGTTCGGTGTTCGATGTTTCTCCTTCAAAGACGCTACGCGAAAGGAGTTATGATTTTTAAGAGCGAGAGAATAAGGGTTTAAGACTCCTACTTGGGGCGAGTTTTCCACAAATTATCTTATGTCGAACTCAGGTAAGTAAATACTCTTTCCCTTATCCCCTTCACTAATTAGAAGGGGCGTTTCTTTCTTTATTTATATTTGTATAAACTTTAATAAGATAAGTATAAACGTTTTAAATCATATATTTACTCACTGCATAATTGATCAAATTTGATAGCCAAAGACTTTGAATACTGATCTCTGTTTCCCATTTTATAGATAAATTGATCAAAAAATCTCTTGCTTATTGACTTTTATTCTTAAAAGGTATAGAGTTTTTTATGAAGTTAATTGCAATTAATTTGCAAAAATACTGAAAATAATTCTTAGTGGAGTCAAAAAATGATAGTGAGTAAAAAAGGCTGTTGGAGTGTTGGTGGAGGATTGTTAGCATTGACAGGGATGGTTTTTACGGGTTTAGGTTCTATGCAACTAGCCATCGCTAACCCCTTGAAAGATCAACCAGCACCACGCTTAGTTGCTCAGAACATGAAATCTTTAACTATAGTTTTTTCTAGTCGTTCTGATTCTACTGACTTGCAAAATAAAGCTAATAATGTGGCTGCTTTTTTATCTAAAGAGTTAGGAATGCCTATTAAAGCGCAGGTAGGTGATGAAACAGCCGCAGTAGAAGCTTTAAGAGCAAATAGGGCTGATGTAGCATTTTTAAGTAGTCGTCCAGCTTTAAAGGCTGAACAATTAGCAAATTCTCGTTTATACTTGGCCGAAGTTCGCAAAAATTACTCTGGTAGATATACCTATAATTCTATTTTTGTTGTTCCTAATAATAGCCAATTGAAAAGTAAAAATTCTCCGAAAGCAACTTTAGAACAACTCAGAGGAAAAACTATGGCTTTTACTTCTCCTACATCTGGTTCTGGGTTTATTTTTCCAGTGAGTGAGTTAGTAAAACAGGGTTTTGTGCCTAACCGTGATCGCTTAGATAGCTTCTTTGGTAAAGTCAGTTATGGTGGAAATTATAGTAAGGCTTTAGATGCTGTAGTTAGAGGCCAAGCGGATGTAGCTGTAGTATCTGAATATGCTCTTTTCCCTCCCTATCTTCCGGCTGAAAATAGAGATAAAGTCAGGATATTACATAAAATTTCTGGTGTTCCGGCTCATGGTATTGCCATTGATGATGATGTCCCAGTTATCATTAGAGAAAAGCTAATTAATGCTTTATTAAAGTTAAATAAATCAGACAATAATCAATTACTAACTAGTTTATATAATTCCACAGAATTAGTAAGAGTTGATCATAATCGTCATCTTCAACCAGTGCGAGAAGCTTTAAAAAACGTGGGAATGGAATAAATATAACCCCACCCCCAACCCCCTGACAGGTGTAGGTTTTTTACAATTAGGTTTTATGCAGGACTTGGAAGACAAGGAAGGAAAGTAGACAAGGGAGTGTGAAGAGAAAGAACCGGAAAATTCTGCCCGATATGTTCCCTATCTTCATAGGTTTTAATTCTTCTTTGTCCTTCCTCCTTGTCCACTTTCCCTCCTTGTCTGCCAAGTCTGGCCCCTATTATCAATCTCAATGTAAAAAACCTACACTTGTCAGCCCCCAACCCCTCCGGTGCAAGCTAGGAGGTGAGCAAGATATGAGAATAATTATCATATTTTTATTAGCCATGACTATTGACCAAGTAGCACATAAAAATTATCATTTATCCAAATTATCTCAAAGTTACGTGAATTTTATTGAATGTTGTCATTTGGAAACAGGTTATATTGCATCTTTACATCGGCCGATTTTAAATGATATTAATTGCCAAATTAATCAAGGTGAATTTGTAGTATTATTGGGATTGAATGGTGCGGGTAAATCAACATTATTGAAATCACTTGTCGGTTTAGTTCCCTTAGTGAAGGGAGAAATTAAAATTAATGGTGTTGCTGTGAGTGATCAAAACTTACCGCAAATCCGTCGAGATGTGGGAATGCTATTTCAGGGAGGGGGATTAATTCGGCAATTATCAGCGATTGATAATGTCTTATGTGGAAGATTGGGAGTAAGAAAAACGCGACAAACTTTATTAGGATTTCCGCAGCGCGATCGCACATTAGCCTTAGAATTATTAACACAATTAGGTTTGGAAGAACAAGCTTATCAAAAAACTAGTCAATTGAGTGGTGGACAACAACAAAAAGTAGCGATCGCTAGAGCATTAATGCAATCTCCACAAATACTTTTAGCCGATGAACCTACCACAGGTTTAGATGTCTTAGCCTCACAACAAGTAATGGCAACTTTATCAGAATTACATCAACAAGGATTAACTATCATTACGGTTTTACATGACTTAACACTAGCTACAAAATATGCTCAAAGGGCGATAATTTTAGATTGTGGAAAAGTAGTTTATGACGGTAAATGTGAAAATTTACAAGCGCAATTTTTAGAAGATATCAAAGAAAATAATTAAAATTATATTAAAAAATGAAAAATATTTTTAAACTGCAAATTTCTCATCGTTATCCTTGGTTTATTCCCTTACTTGTCTTTCTATTAATGATAGGAGTTTACATCTGGGCATTACAAGGATTAAAAGTTGACTTTAAATTATTAAAAGATAGTTGGCCTTTTATTACAGATTTTATTTCTCGGTTATTTCCTCCCAATTGGCAAGTTTTAGATATTGCTATTAAAGGATTAATTGAAACCGTACAGATGTCCGTCTGGGGAACATCTATAGGTGCAGTTTTATCATTACCAATTGCCATAGCCAGTTCTAGTAATATCGCTCCTTTGTGGTTAAGATGGATAGCAAACTTACTCCAAAATGCTGTTCGTTCTGTACCTTCAATTATCTTAGGTTTAATATTTGTAGCTGCTACAGGTTTAGGCGCACCTGCTGGAACATTGGCATTATCAATATATACTATTGGCTATCTTGCTAAATTTTATCAACAAGCAATAGAATCCGTAGATCATCGTTCCTTAGAGTCTTTACAGGTGATTGGGGCATCGAAAATCCAAATTGCTCAGTATGGGATATTGCCGCAAATATTACCCCTAGGATTAGGTTATACGCTGTGGATGTTTGAATATAATATTCGTGCTGCTTCGGTTTTAGGAGTAGTTGGTGCTGGGGGAATAGGTTTTCAATTAAAAAGCTATATAGATGGTTTTGAATATACTAAAGCCACAACTATGATGTTAGTGCTATTAGTAGTAGTCACAGTTATTGACTGGTTTAGTAGTAAGTTACGCCGATATTTAGAGTCAATGTAGAATTGATTAATTACCGATAAAATCCCGGTTCTTAGGTACTTACTAGGCTAAATAAATTTTCTCAAATTCTTTAACCCTTGCTATATAAGGATTTAATGTAAATTACCGAGATTATAAAATCATATTTTGCATAGTAAGTACCAAAAAGGCAAAATCCCGAATAGCTTCAGCGACAACCCCAGCACAGGTTTCTGGTAAATTACCTTCCCCATGAGCTATATTATCTAACTGAATATCAGGAATTAATCGAGCGTAAGTATTACTTTTTGATTTAGCAATTTCTGTATCTTGACCACCTTGTAAAATTAAACAGGGAACTTTAATTTCTGGTAAGTGTTTTTCTAATAATTCTGCTGCTATTTCTGCTGGCTTGCGGTTAAAAAGTAATTGACAAGCCGTGGAAGATTGTAACAATGTTTTTCTCAACTCTAAATATCTAGCTATTTTTTCTTTCCCACCAATCAATTTAACTAAAGGATTGATTAAACGTAAAAATTTAATTATGAATGGTGGACAATTAAATAAAAGCCGTTTTTTTTGCCAATATTGTTTTTCTCCTGCTGCGGCTACACCTTCCGGCGCTAATAATATTAAACCAGATATTTGTTCTGGATATTTTAAAGCATAACTAGCTGCAATCCAACCACCTAAAGAATGACCAACCAAATAAACTTTTTCTAATTTTAAAGCTACTAAAAAATCAGCTAAACATTCAACTTGCAAATCTATAGAATGGTGAATATTGGGATTTTCTGATTCACCAAAACCTAATAAATCCGGTGAAAAACAATGAAGATTTTCAGCTAATAATTCCATTATTGATACCCATTCACTACCATCATTCCATGCACCATGCAGAAAAATTATTGGTATTCCTGTACCAACTTCACGCCAAAAAAGTACCCCTTGAGTTAGTTTTATTCGGGAGTTATGAAATAAAATATTCATGTTATTTTACTAATTTAGTAATGTAAGTTTTGCGATTGTCAATTATAAATTTTGAATTTAATTTCCCATTTTTTAATTGATTAAGCAAGTGTTGTTAAGCCATTTAAGTAGTCTTGTAACTGACGAGAATGATCATGAGACATATCTGGTTTCGGCAAAGAACTAGGAGGAAAAGCTTGAATTTCCATGACTTCTAAAGTATCTTTGATTGCCATTTTTCCTTGAACTTCGACTTCAACAGTAATACAGATAGAATGAATGCGAGGATCACGATTTGGTGAGGAGTAAACC
>JANMGZ010000245.1:0-9415 GCA_031374905.1 Dolichospermum sp. OTE_70_metabat_362_sub | reverse complement strand
AACTGTTTAATAAATAATCGAATTGAACCCACACCATTATCAATTTGGGGATATTCTTCATATTCAGCTTCTGTGGGTAATTCTTCCCCAGCAATTAAAAACCATTCATCAGCTAACCACACTACACTAGAATCATATTTTTTCCTAAATTCCCCACAGAGTAATTTAACTTGAGAAATTACCTCTTGGGCTTTTTCTTTTGTTACTGGAATCAATTCATCTTCCTGGGGACGAAACCGCGTTAAACCAACAGGTACAACTGCTATAGATGCTACTGTTGGTAATTCTCCAGCATGAAAAGATGTTAAATCTTGCAGTGTCCTTTCTAAATGTTTACCATCATTTATCCCTGGACAGACAACAACTTGAGCATGAATTTGTAATCTTCGTTCTTGAAACCAACGAATTTGTGATAATATTTCCCCAGCCCGCGAATTTTTTAAAAGTCTAATTCTCACATCCGGTTCTGTAGAATGCACAGAAACATAAAGAGGTGATAATCGCATTTGTTCAATTCTTTGCCATTCTCTGGCTGTTAAATTCGTTAAAGTCAGATAAGAACCATATAAAAAGCTTAATCGGTAATCATCATCTTTTAAATATAAACTAGTCCGTTTTCCCGGTGGTTGTTGATCAATAAAGCAAAAAGGACAACGGTTATTACACTGAATTAAACCATCAAATAAAGCAGTTGCAAATTCTAGTCCTAAATCATCATCATAATCTTTCTCAATTTCTATATGATGGGTTTTTCCAGTCGCATCTAAAACTTCTAGTTCTAAAATTTCATCAGCACATAAAAACTGATAATCAATTAAATCACGGGGTTGTGTGCCATTAATAGCCACAATCGCATCACCGGCTGTAAAGCCAATTTCGTCCGCAATTGAGTCAGGAAGCACCTTGGTAATTTTAGCAGGTTGAATGGTAGTCATAAAGTAGGCAAGAGGGAATTTTTCGGTTTATTTTGACTCGGTGAATGGGCGCAGTCCCTGCGCCCCTACATCATGCTATAACAAAGTTATCCTTGCCAACCGGCGGCGATCGCTAATAAGATGGAAATACCAAAAGCCAACCTATACCAAACAAAAACCAATGTATTTTTAGTTTGCAAGTATTTGATTAAAAAGGCAATTGATAAATAGGAAAAAATAAAGGTAGAAACAATACCAACAATTAACAGAATCACAATATTATCAGGTAATTCGCCAGCTTGAAACATTTTGAAGATTTTCAAACTTTTATATAAAGTCGCAATAGTCAAAGTGGGAAACCCTAACAAAAATGAAAATCTCGCGGCTGCTTCTCTTTCTAATCCTAAAAATAAGCCAGTAGTTAAAGTTGAACCAGAACGAGAAACTCCCGGAACTAAAGCTAAAGTTTGTCCTAATCCTACCAAAATACCATCTCGAATTTCCAAAGCATCGAAACCTCGGTGACGAGTCCCAAATTTTTCGGCTAAACCTAACAAAATTGCCATAATAATTGACATTATCGCAATAATTAACGAACTTTCTGGGATAACATCTTTTAACAAAAACCCAATAGTTAAAGCTGGGATTGTCCCTACAGCAATTCCTATTACAATTTTCCCATCTTCACTTTCCCAGTCTTTAGTTTTAAAAGCTGTAATTGCACCTTTAATTAAACTGGAAATCAAAGCCCAAAAATACCACAAAATAGCAATTACACTACCAAATTGAATAGCATCAACAAAATCTTTAGAACCCAGTTCTTTCCAACCAAATACCTTTGTGACAATGATTAAATGTGCTGTACTACTAATTGGTAAAAACTCTGTAATCCCTTGCACAATTCCTAAAATAAATGCCTGTATCACTCCTTGAACCAAATCAACTTGACTGGTAGCTGCTTCGTTAGGAACTCCTACCTGTAACAGTTGTGATAATAGTAAATTTATACTATATGTTGCTAAAATTGTTGTCATTAACCAGACTCCCAAAATCAATCGGTAATTATAACAAATTATCCAACTTTACTTGGTTGTGGTCAGTCTTTAACCGCTATATTATTTCACATAAAGCATCAACCTCTTACCCTTGTAAATTGGCTAAGGTATTGATTAGTTTGTCAGTAAAGGTTAAAAATTCCCGATGACATGGACACTCCTTCACGCTAAGATACATCGGACAATCCGCGATCGCAATTTATTTGGACGTAACCAAAAGCTATTAATCGCGGTTTCTGGTGGACAGGATTCTTTATGTTTAATTAAATTACTATTAGATCTACAACCCAAATGGGGATGGAACTTAGCTATAGCTCATTGTGATCATTGTTGGCGCGAAGATTCCCAAGCTAATGCTCACCATGTCAGAAATTTAGCAAAAACTTGGAATCTACCCTTTCATTTAGAAACAGCTAATCAACCTGTTAACAGTGAAGCCACAGCCAGAAATTGGCGATATCAAGCCTTAACCAAAATTGCCCAACTTGATAACTATGAATATATTATAACTGGACATACTGCAAGCGATCGCGCGGAAACTTTACTATACAATTTAATGCGCGGTACTGGTGCAGATGGTTTACAGGCTTTAACTTGGCAACGTCCATTAACTGACAATACAATGTTAGTGCGGCCATTATTAGAAGTTACCCGTTCTCAAACAGAGCAATTTTGTCAAGAATTTAATTTACCAATTTGGGAAGATTCCACCAATCAAAATTTACAATATGCACGAAACCGCATTCGCCAAGAATTAATCCCATATTTAAAAGCAAATTTCAACCCCCAAGTAGAAGCAAATTTAGCACAAACCGCAGAACTTCTCCAAGCAGAAGTAGCATATTTGGAACAAACAGCCCATCACTGGCGGCTAGAAGCCTCATTAAAGGGTGAACAGGATAATTTCCAAATAAGTAGACAGATATTGCAAAAAGCGCCCTTAGCAGTGCAACGTCGGGTTATGCGTCAAATTCTCCTAGAAATACTTCCCGATGCTCCCAACTTTGAACACATTGAAAAATTAACAACTTTAATTACAGCCCCCAATCGTTCCCAAACAGATCCTTTTCCTGGTGGTGCGATAGCCACAGTGCGAGGTGATTGGATTCACATAAATTAAGTAATTTAGACAGCATTAATTACATCGCTGATTTTTCTGTTCCTAGTTAAGAGTTCCCTTTCTCAACAAGTGAATTTAACTATTCGCCGTAAGTCTTTTACTGAATTTGGTACTCCAAATCAGTGGCGAGATATAAGGCGGGAAAAACCGAAATCGTTCTCAACCAATACGAGGCGTAAGCCTTGTAAGAGCAAAGAACATTTGACCCTTCGACTTCGCTTAGGGTCAACAGTGAGCGAAGCCGAACTGTTGAGGTTTTTCCAAATATTGTCTATGAGATAGATGAAGAATCCCCGAAATTTTGTGATAAAATTGTAGAATCTTGGCCACCAATGCCGTAAGCGAAAACCAAACTGATAGGCAAGTGTCACAAGAGAACCCTTCGACTTAGCTCAGGGTAAAAGATTTGGGTCTTGGGAATCAGGACTTCTGCCCTTGGAGGGAATGTCAGACCAATAGAACTACGAAGTTCTAGAGGCTATTCCCGATGAATTGGGAAGCCCACACTGTACCGAAGGTCAGTGTGTGGTAGTTCACTTTCATCCGAATACTTAATCAAAAAAGAAGAAGGATGAAGATCCTTCCTTCTTTCTAAGAAACTAATACCTCTGGAAGACTCATAAAACTCTCGATAGCCTGACGCATTTCGGAAACAATCTGAAGCTGGGAATCACCGTTTGCTTGGACTTGAGTTAAAGATTCAGAAATCTTTTGTAATTGATCTCGTAAACCATCAAGAGCATCCTGAATAGGTTGCAGAGCCTCCTGATAAAGATTAACTCTTCCCCAATATGCGGCAGTTTCCGTGCGTAAATTCAGTAATTTCTCCTCCACAGAGGTGATTTCCTGACGCTTTGCTTCTACTTCCTGGGTTTGATGACTAATTGTTCCCTGATCTGCTTCAATAGCATTCAGCATCTCGGCTATATCATCCTCAAGCTTCTGGATTTCCACAGATTTCTGTTGTTTCTGAGCCTCAAGTTGTAAAACAATTGATTCTAAATCACCAGATTCACTGTTTATCTCCACCGAAATTCCCTGTCTTTGCCATAAGACAACTTGGTTTTGTTGAAGTGTTTTTTGCTGTTCGATTAAATTGCGTCTTTGTCCCACCAAACTTTGATTGAGCATCTGGCAAAGATCCTGTTCGTCAACTAGTTCTGATTCTAAATTTACCCGTTCTTCCCCAGCGGAATGGACAATTTTTTGTTGAAGTTCTTCTATAAGTTCTTGCTTGTATTTAAGTTCCTGTTCCTGTTCTTGCACAAAGCTAGAGTCCCTATCTAACTTATCCTGCCAATTTTGCACCATTTGCTCCAATTCCTTCAAAGGCATTTTTTGCAAAGCTTCTAAATCAATTAGCAGTTTAGGCGCTTCCGTAGTGGTGGTAGCTGCTAAGTTATGAAGTTTTTGATAAAACTCTTCCTCATTTCCTAGATGCTGTTTGAGTATGGCAGACAATTCCTGTTTACTATTAACCGTTGTTGTCTTAAATTGCACCTGGGCGATTTGTTGGGCTAAAGAATTTTGTGCTTGCTGCAATTCGCTTTGACGAAAAAGCAAAGTTTGCGCCAGTTCCTCTCCCTCCTTTTGCTGCTGATTAGCTGAATGACGTTGAATATCCAACTTTTGCCAGTGCAGGTTCAAAGCGTCTTGTTGCTTCTGGGCAAATTCCAAAGCCTGATTAAGACTTTCCTGAACTATTTCCGTCGCCGGATTTTGACTAGACAAGCGATCAAGTAAATTACTTAATACTCGATTATGCTCTTTATTTACAGATTCAGACTGTTGAAAATTTAATTTTGTCTCTTCTAAGCGACTCTTTTCGGCTCGAAAATGCTCCCAAGCACCTTCTAAGTCGCGGCGATTACGTTCAACCTCTGCCCGTAAAAGATCAATTTCTGTGCGAGATGTATCCACTAAATGTCTTTCTGTGTCTATCCGTTTAGAATCATGCTCCAATTGTTGTACTTGTTCCCAGCGAAATTCCATCTCCATTTCCCGACGATTCAGTTCCTGAACCTGGATCATCAGCGACTGTTTCCATTGGTCAATTTCTTCTTCTTTGAGCTTAAACCTTTCCGCCTGTCGGGAAAAGTTCTGCAAAATATTCACCAACGGACGACCCGCATCTTGAATCCGCTGTACTTGACGATTCGGACTCAATTCCACCAGTACCAATGCACCATCATTTAATTTACTTGCTTCATCAGCAATAATTATTTCATCTGGCACTGGACTCCAATTTTGATCGTTACGTTGACAAGCGATCAACTTTAGTTCGCTTTTGCCACCGCCACTAAGTAAGCCACCTTTCTGTTTTTGTACTTCTGCTAAATACAGCACACCGTTAATCCTTTTGATGCACTTTGTTTTCGTGTTCTATGATCTAGATCTACCTTAGATAATTCTGTTAACTGTGTTTGGTTTAACATCAGTTTAACAGTATAAACAAGATAAAACTATTTTCTCGAGTATGATATATTTTGATACTGGCTTGTACTTAATTAAAATCATGTTTACTACTCCCGTAATTATATATTCTCAACCAATAGGGTGACTAAAACTTCCGTGTAATCACTGTCTTTAGCTTTATGATACAGCAAAATTGAGAATTTTTGCACTTTGACCCTGCGGCAGAAGTTCAGAAGTTTTGTGAATTGTTTACCTGGAAGATTACACCTAAATTTTCAGCCCAGTCGCTCAGAGTATCGTCAAATCAATAACATAGTAAATAGATTAAGAGATTACACTTATATTACAATATTTACCCCTGAGAAACACAATCAGAATACAGAATTTACCCCTGAGAAACACAATCAGAATACAGAAGTCAAAATTAAAGTGTAAAGAGTAACCTGTAAAGACAGCCTATCAAAAAATTTGCGAGGTTCACAAATTTATTTATTAAGACTGAGTTTGACGTATAGAAATAAAAATACTCATGTTGTAGGAGCTAGGATGATGTGTTCAAAATTCATCAAGTAATAACATTGTAAAACTAAGGAGTGCTTTGTAGCTAAATGCAGGGAAATTTAAACGAAATTGATATTTACAGCATCCTCCAACTAATCGAGTTAGGACAGCGGACTGGACAGTTATGGGTGGAAGCTCGCACATCACATCAAATTCACCAACTTAGTGGAGAAGAATCTGGCAAAAATCGGCAACGAGGGGAAAGTACGCCACAATCATGGTTTGTATTTTTTCTTAATGGTCAAATCGTCTATTGCCAAGCAGGTGATAGTAGTTTATCGCGGATTGATGATTACTTACGTCATTACCGAGTCCAACACCGACTAGAATCTAAACTATTGGCATCCCTCACAGTCACTAATTCTCCAGAGTATGCTTATATTTGGGCGCTTTTGGAGCAGAATATTATTACTCCGCAAATTGCGCGAACCATCATTTATGGCTTGGTACAAGAGACCTTGTTTGATCTTTTGAGCTTACACCAAGGCAGTTTCATTTTTGATTTAGGGACAGCACTAGCGCCACAATTAACCACCATAGAAATTGCCCCAATAGTTGCCAAAATTACTAAACAAGTGCAAGAATGGAAGCAATTATACCCACACATTCAATCTACAGAACAATTACCTGTTCTAGCGGATATGGCTAAGTTAAGTGTCTCACTACCAGAGGATACAGTCAAAAAATTACATAACTGGGCTGATGGAAAAACTTCTTTACGTCAACTAGCTCGCTATCTCAACCGTGATATTTTAACTTTAGCAAAAGCTATATATCCTTACGTGCAGCAAGGTTGGCTACAATTAGTATATTCAGACACATATAAATTGGGCAAAGAAAAACAAAACCTGGAAGTAAAAAAATATAAAGGGCGAATAGTATGTATTGAAGATACACTAGTAATCTGTGAAACGATAGAATCAATCCTAAAATTACAAGGTTATGAAGCAATTTCCATCACTAATCCCTTGCAAGCCTTTAATCTCGTCTTTCAACTTCAGCCAGATTTAATTCTCTGCGACATTGCGATGCCGGGATTGGATGGTTACGAAATCTGTGCCATGTTGCGGCATTCCACAATGTTTCGAGTTGTACCCATTATCATGCTAACCGGCAAAGACAAATTTATTGATCGCGTTCGGGCCAGGATGGTAGGAGCAACTGATTATCTGACTAAACCCTTTACAGATCAAGAATTACTCATGCTAGTAGAGCAATATCTCAATTTAGATTGTACAGGTGTACAAATAGGATACAAGACTTGTTGATTGCGTCCAAGATGGGGTAAAAGGTGTTATCACAAGAATAAAAGTTGTGTAACTAATTTCCATATACGGTAAAGTAGTGAAACAATAGAATTAATTTATACAGTTAATCTTTGTCATCAGAGCCAGTTATTTTCCTCAATGGAAAGTCTAAATCAGGAGATAAATAGATATTTATGAGCACGATTCTCATTGTTGAAGACAGTATTGCCCAAAGGGAGATGATTACAGACCTTCTAAAAGCTAGTGGCTTAAAAGTTACTCATGCAAGCGATGGCGCTGAAGCTTTAGAAGCGATCCAAAACGCACCCCCTGATTTGGTAGTTTTGGATATCGTTATGCCCCGCATGAATGGCTATGAACTCTGCCGGCGCTTGAAATCTGATCCCAAAACTCAAAACGTTCCGGTAGTGATGTGTTCTTCTAAAGGTGAAGAATTTGATCGCTATTGGGGGATGAAGCAGGGGGCAGATGCCTACATAGCTAAACCCTTTCAACCAACTGAGTTGGTAGGAACAGTCAAACAACTGCTACGAGGATAAGGGTCTATCAGATGGTTAACAAACCAGACTTTTTAAATGGCACTGGCCAAGATCAAGATCAATTCCGTCCCGAATTACAACTAGAAAGTCCTGAAGGTGAGTTGCATTTGCGGTTTTATCTGCCTTCTCGTCAAGAGTTTGCATTACAAGCCACTGGGATTCGGGAAGTAATTGAACTTAGTCCTGATCGAATTACACCAATTCCTAATACATCTCCTTTACTTTTGGGGACTCTAAATTTACGGGGACGCTTGATCTGGGTAGCTGATTTGGGTCAATTTCTGGGGGAAACAACCCCGTTAAACACGGATTGCTCAGAAATTCCAGTAATTGCTATTGAAGATCAAGACACAATTGTAGGTTTAGGAGTGGCAGAAATTGGTGGGATGGACTGGCTTGATGTACAGTATCTAATGCCACAAAATAACGTACCTGATGCTATGGCTCCGTTTTTGCGTGGAGAATGGTTATTTGATACAGAAAAAGAAAAAAAATATTTGCGACTACTGGATCAAATAGCAATTTTGCGAAGTGCGCGGTGGGCAGGGTGAACTTAGGCGAAATGAACTAGGGAGGGAGGAAATGGAAACACGGATAGATGATAGCGGAGCGCTCCGTAAGAATCAAGATATAACTTATGATCGAGCTAGAATAGCCTATGAACAACAGGACTATGAATCAGCCGCGGTAGTAATTAATAAGGTGATGCAACATTCACCAGATGATCCTAATTCACACTTGCTGAAGGGACACATCTACTATATGCTACAAGAGTATGCTGTAGCAAAAGATGAATATCAAAGTGTATTGCATTTAACAAATGATCAAGAAGTTATTAGTCTTGTTAATAATTGTCTTGCAACTATAGATCAGTATACACAGGCTTTTAATGATTATGAATCTTCATCTCATAATCTGGTAACAACTACTGAACAATCTTTAGATTTAGATGTAATGGGGAATTTGAATAGAGATAGTTTGGCAATGAACTCTTTTGAAGAATACGAACCACCTCTAGATCCTCTAGAAAATAACCCGTTTATCAATAATCATCCAGATAGTATGGAATTCGACAGCGATTTATTCGATGGGGCAATGAATGATGATCCCTTTGGCGTAGCCACCGAATATCTTACTAATGATCCAGAATCAGATCAATTAGAGTTACCACCTTTTTGGCAAGAAGAAATTTCTCCAGTTAATAATCATGCGGCTTTTAATCACAATTTAGTTGAGGAAAGTTCAGTAACAGGAGATGATGCTGACAGCTATTCACCTTTTGCTCAAACTAAATTATCGGTTGATTATGACCCTGGAAATCAGATTGAGCCGTTTATAGAGCAAAATATAGACGACTTAATGGATGATCATTTTGGAGACTTAAATCCCAGCTCCAACGATACATATTTAGAAATTAACGAACAGGCAATCAACAACAATAATATCAAAAATAATTGGCAAGATAGCCTGGAAGATGAATTTTCCTTGAGTGTCCAAAATACCTCAGTGGATGAGATCTCCGAAAAAAATGCGCCTGTGTCAG
>JANMGZ010000240.1:0-9647 GCA_031374905.1 Dolichospermum sp. OTE_70_metabat_362_sub | reverse complement strand
GACCTTCCGGTGTCTATGGTGTGGTAACAAGTTACTCCCTTCTCAAGCCGAATGATCCTGTTAATAAAATGCCTATCTCCTTATCATTTGGGGTCGGGGGTGGAAACTTCCGTGAAGGTGATGCTAGTACAGGTGTATTTGGTGGAGTAGGTGTGCAAGTTCATCCTCAAATAGGTGTAGGTATGGGTTGGAGTGGAATTGGTTTCAACGTTGGGGCATCCTTTGTTCCTGTGTCTACTTTACCCCTAACAATTACAGCCCAAGCTGCGGATCTCACAGATAACAGTTTAGGTGGAACAGTATTTGCGCTGAGTGTAGGTTATGGTTTCAATTTTTTGCCTAAATAAACACGTCAATACCTAAAAAATAATCATGTTAAAAATTAGAAATCTCATTTTCGTCCTTGGTCTGAGTCCTCTACTGTCACTGGCTTGGCAATTACCAAATCAAGCCCAAATTAACGACTGCCGATGTAATCGAAGTAGCGCTACAGCTGGAAGAAATAGTGGAGCTAATACTGGTGCTTCACAAACTACTATTTTATCCGTGCCTCCCATCACAGAAGGACAAGCAGCAGGTGGAGTAAGAACAATAACAGCAACAACACCAACAGGAACTATCATCAATATTCCCATCAGATTTGATCTTGCTAAGGAAATTGCTGTTGGTATTTCAACAGTAGGTAATCTGGTAGCTGGTACTCAACCAATTCAAATTTCAGCAGAGAAAACAGAGTTAAACTCGTCTAACATCACTGTGATAAATGGTGCAGCGGAAAACACTGTTTTTATCACTCTTTTACCATCACTCCAAAGTACCGTAAATCAGTTGGCGACTACTATTATTCAGAATCTTATCAATGCAACTAATGGGAAGAATTTACCTCCCGTTATTGTACTGATGATCGGAGGTGAGGGGGTAGAAAATGCTGCGGTTTTTGTCACAAATTCTTTAACGGCTGCGGGTGTATCTTTACCACGAGCGCAAGCAATAGTCCAATCGCTAAATGGGTTGTGTTTGTCTCCTTCTGTAATTTCTCAAACTGAGAAATTACTAAGTGTAGATCCCAATAAACTGAATGATGCGATCATTGCCTATGACAGTATTATTGTTGACAGCAAAGCGGAAGATATCAAGAATGTCTATCAGAATCCTGATTTCCTCCTTGCTGGTCAAATACTTAGACAATTAAGAACTTCAATCCAATAGCAACCTGAAAATTACTGTCCCCACTTATCTGTCTTCTAGCTGGGGCAGCGCTAACACTATTTAATTAAGGTGCGCCTCTTTTAAGAATACTAAACACTACACTCGAATCACAAATTAGAAGATAAATATTTTATACTAAGCTGTTACGCATTTAAATTACTGGTTAAGACGAGGGAACAGATAAGGGTTTGAGGGCTTATTTTTTAACCTCAGTAAATCAAATTTAGATGCGTCTTAGCTGAGAAAAATCGTCTTTTTGATAACAGTAAAATTTAGGAGGCAGGAGGCAGAAGTAACCCATGTTTAAAAACATAAGATTGCAGCAAGGATGCTTTGTATCTTGTTCTACGCATCTCGATACAATTATTCTTTTTAACTGGGCTTTAGACCTAGAACTAAAGTTTTAATTCATTCTTTACTCCTGCCTTCTGCCCTCTGCCTTTTTTTGTAATTTATCTTAAAGTCCGAAATATCACTCTTCCAGGATATTGTTGCTGATTAATTCTGGCATAGACTCGCAAACAAGTTAATACTTCACCCGGATTTCCACCACAATCTAATTGCAAGTCATCTTTAGAAAATTCACAAACATCAGCATACAGTCCTGATAATTGTTTAAGTCGGACTTCATTACCTGCTTTAACAGCTTTATCAGCAGCTTTTCTCAGCAGAAGACGAGATTCTTTTTGTAGTTTTCCCCACCAAGAATAACGTTCAGCCGGGGGGATAAATACTAGAGAATGAATGGCTTCATCCATGTCAATCCAAGCACATAAATTTAGGACTGTATCAGTATTATCTTCACATTTTTGGGTGCGGTGAAAGCGATCGCTTAATGCCTCTATATATTGATGACATTGTTCTAATTTGGAATGCAAAGAAACTACATCAAAACTAAAAACACTTTTTAAAGCATGATGTAAATCTGGATCTATTTCCATAAATTTAATATATAAAAGTAAAAATCCGCTAATTAAATATAAATTTTCTGATAGATGTGTTTGGGTAATTCCTGAACTTATCAAGGCTGTTTGAGATAAACATAGTCCTTTGGCTTTAACTGTACCACTCAATCCAGGATAAATTATTTCACTACGCACAAATGGCAATTCTTCCAGATGATTATGATCTACAATTGCACCTATTTCCTGAGCAAATTCTAAAGCCTTATGTCGCCAAGATGTCGCTATATCTTCAGGAACTCGCAACAGTTTTCTATGAATTTCATTCCATATTTCTGCATCAGTTTGGCTTTGGATATGAGAATTATTTAGATAAAAATTTAATTCAGAATCGTAGTTAAAAGCATCTTTTAATTTTAATAATTTTAATTCATTTGTTAACTGAAGTGGTTCTAGATCCCCGACTTCTTCAAGAAGTCGGGGATCTAATAATTGATCAAGTTCTTGCAAAATTTCTTCACATACCCTAATTCCAGGATCAAGTGGATATTCTTGATTGGCTTTGGTTAAAATTGCAGCTAGTCCATATAAATTAAACCGCAATATTTTGGCTATTTCTGAATTTTCTGTAGTTAGTAATTTATGTAAATGCTGCATAATTTTGTGAGAATGAAAATAGAGAAAAGTAGGTTGGGTTAAGCAACAGTGCAACCCAACAAAAGGATTAATAATGTTGGGTTTGGTTGCGTCAACCCAACCTACGGAATTAAAGCTAATGAATACCGCAAAAGGGATCACGTTCTTTATCAACTTCGTTGGGT
Source organism: Dolichospermum sp. OTE_70_metabat_362_sub (assembly GCA_031374905.1). GTDB lineage: Bacteria > Cyanobacteriota > Cyanobacteriia > Cyanobacteriales > Nostocaceae > Dolichospermum. The sequence goes on along the minus strand of JANMGZ010000240.1, from coordinate 6,715 downwards.
TGTAATTCCAATTCAGCCCGATAAACACATCCTTCCTGTTCTAAACATTCTTGATTATTAGATGTCCAATAAGGTACTGCACCAGGGTGCATTCTTAATATGCCTTTGTTATCAAGAGTTACATGATATTGACAAGGGTAATCTGTGATAATATCTGGTCTGCTGAGTGTACCAATCCGTAGCCATTTTTTAGTATTGGTTTCATTATCGGTTTGATAAATATAGAAGGTATGTTGACCACTTTGGGGAAAAGGTGGCAAAGGTTGACTGATTAATCCTGTTCCCGGTTGTTTCACACCATCTTGTAAATAATGAAATGTTTCCATGATTTTACTCTCATTATTATCAACTGCAAATACTAAATGATAAGCATGAGGTTGATCAACTGTGGCTGATTCTAAAACATTAACAGCAATATCACCATCATTTAAGTTATGTTGATGGTTTTCGACGGCAATATTCCATTTCAAGTTACCATCAGTAAATAGAGTATTTTTAACAGATTTAGACATGACTGAATTAATATCAATGCCAACCACATCTATTAAATAATGGGGATTACCTCGACATAGTAAAACACTAAATTGTAAGGCTTGATCAATCTCAAATTGGACTTTAATTTTCTTGAGAAATTCCTGTTCTTCCATGCCTAATTTATCCATCAATATTTTACCATCGAAACTACCCCAGAGGCGAAAAGTTCCGTTTTCATAATCTTGACGATGGATAATATTAGTTAATTGTATTCCCTGCCAAGGTGTCCGCACTTTAGCTACAGTGTCCCAAGGTGCAAGTTGATATAGTTCTTGTCCAGCATTGAAAATGGCCAATGGTTCATTACTTTGAGTTTTGCGTTTGAAGTTGCAAGGAAGATAATAAAACAGGTTTTTGACATCAATTTCTAATTGATTTGCCCCTTTTCTGAGCAAACTTTTAGATTCTTCTGGATCAAATCTAAATCGTCGCAGTTTCTCGGCGTAACAAGCACCTGCGGAAGTGGCAAGTTTTGTAAATTCTAAAACAAAGGTAATCCGTTCTGGATTCCAAACAAAATAAGGTGATTGACTAAATTCTTCGTAAATTTGTTGTTGAACAAGATCGAGATTACAAGTTTTTCCAGAAAGAATTAACCAATCTACTTTTTGATTTGTTTCCGAACTGAGACGACTTTCCATTAAACCTTTAGCAATCCCAATTGCTTCCTTAATGGAAGAAGTTGCTGCCCGTTCAAATTGCTGATGATCTAAAGTTAAAGAAATAGATTCAGAACTTCTAATTTGAAATTTAATCGCACTTTGGGCAAGAAGTTCACCAATTTGTTGTTCGTTTAAAATGAAAGTTAATAAAGAACCATCTGTGGGTGGTTTTTGTCCTAATTTTAGTTTGGCAGCTTCGGCATGATCCCACAATGTGTAAAAGGTTTGTAGACGTTGGGTTGCTTGTTGCCAACGAGTTGGTAATACTTTTTCGGCTGTATCTAAAGCATCTTTAAAGGCAACGTCACCCTCTGGATTTTCTTTATCTATACATTTTAACAAACTACCAGGTTTAAATTTTCCATCTTCTAAAAAACGGTCATTTAATTCGGCATTGATTAAGTCTTCTAATTTATCGCTTTCGATGTCACCTGAAGTTATTGCGGTGAGAAGAAAATCAGAAATAGCAACTTTTAATAGGCGAAAAATTCGTAAAGTAATTAATTCACCACCTAATTGTAAATGCCCCGAAGAACCTAATAATTTGGGAGTGAGTTTATAGTAACGTCCTCCTAAACCTCTATCTTCATGATCTGCAAAGAAGGGAGTTTTATCTTCGAGGGTAAGTTCAATTAAAGCTAAATCTGTGGTTCCGCCACCAATATCTAAAACCAGGACATTTTGTGACCATTTATTACCATTTTGACGACAGCGAGTTTTAAAAGATTCAATCCCAATATTGAGATTACCGCCAAATTCTCGCCACAGGAAAAAGATAGCTACAGAAACAGCTTCGTCATAGGCTGTTTGCACATCATCAATTCCTAATTCCTGTACAAGTTGTTTGATTTCTTTACGAACTACAGGAGGGGCAACGGTAGGATAGGTAACAACTGCTGTTAAAAAATCGCCTTCTGAAAATCTGCGTCTAGCCCGTTGACGATAATCTTCTGTTAATTCGATTAATTGCGCCCAAGCTGCTTGAATAAGGCGATTAACTTGAATATTTTCTTCATCTTCTTCTAGGCTAATGGGGAAAGATCGATCTTGCCCAAAATAGCGTTTAGGTGAATGATGAAATCTACTAATAATTTCTTTAACTGAAACCGTTGTTCCTTGGGCTATGGCTTTTTTTCTATTATCTCTTGCATCTCTACCCATGCGTAGTTTTAAGGGGATTAATTGCGATACTTCCATTTCACTGGGAATTTCTGTACTGCGTCGGTCAATATCTAAAACTACGGGAATTAAATTTTGTGATTCTAGTGTGGGAACACGAAAAACTTCATGATATATAGCATAGAGTTTTTTGCTAACAGCCCGTCGAAATCTATCACTTGTTCCTAAACATAATTCAATTTGCCGAATTGTTTCTAAAAATAATTCTTTGTTATCACTTTCAAAAATTTCACTTAGTTGATGTGATTCTATTTCTAAGTTTTTGCTAATATCAGCCAAAAATTTTTCCCATTCACCACCACTGACATCTGGTAAGGCTAAATCTGGTGAAGAATTGAACCATTCAGCCATGCGTTCTTTTAATCTTAGTTCTTGTTCTCTGGGTAAAACTTCAGCAATGGGGACTTCTATGGGGTCAAAAAGTGTAACTGTGGAGTTAGAAGTACCAAAATCTAAAGCTAACCAACCAGGAAATCTTTTTCTTTGTTTTTCATTGAGTTTTTCACTAAGTTGTTGACTTAAATTATTCAGATAGTGATCAAATTGTGAACTGTTCATGGTTGGATGATTTTTTGTAGATGAACTTGATGATTTTTGTAAATCGGGTATAAACCAAAGATCACATTCAGCAGATATGTGTTTAGATGTAGACAAAATTGGTTTTCCTGTCGTGTCGGAATCAAAATATTCAATAATTACCTTTAAGGTACAATCAACTATTTTAGTTAAAGGTGAATTTAATTGACAGGTATCTTGTCCTAATTGACAAATATTAGAAATTTGTTTGGGTGTGGTTGAGTGAAATTGTCTATAGCTGCTTTGAATTTGTACTGCTAATTCATTTGGTGTGCCTCTAACTATGCAGGTAATCCGAGAAATGTGTGGTATGTTGCTTTTGATAGGGACAATTTGAATGGAGGGTAGATGCAACTGTGAGTTTTCTTTCACACCTAATTTAAAGCTAGGTAGAAGCTGAATTTCCACAGGCATTTTTGATTTTCCTTTTTTTTGTTAATAATTCATTGATAGTGCATTCCCCTAAATTTATTTATTTGATAACTAAAGGTTTACTCTCTTTTTGATGGAAGAATACGGATTATAGCAATTCCTATTCTAGTGAGGTACAAAAGGAAGATTTTAACCGCAGATGGAAGACGATAAACGCAGATAAACGCAGATAAATTTGTACTTCATTAGACTAAGAAAGGTTAGAAATGAACCACGAAGAAGGAAGAAGAGAGAAGCGAGTTACCAATTAAATATAGCTGAATAATTCATCTTCATTAATTGTGGCAATATCGGTTAAGATTTCTAACCAAGCTGGAATGGCTAATTCAGCTTGTGAATCTCTAGCAGCAATATATCTTAGTAGTGCTTCTTTTTTGGCAAGATTTTGCAAACTGGGAATAATTTGATCTAAAATTCCATTGATTTCTATATTTACCTGCTGATTACTTTCACTGACATATTGCACGAGATGAAGACTAGCACTAGCTGTAATTTCATCTCGCAGTCGTAAGACAAAAAGTTGATGATTCACGCTTCTAGATGGGTTTTGATTCCTTTCTGGTGACCAATCAAAAATTTGCCCTACACTGTGTTTTTCATCTTGTCTGGCTAGGGGAAAAATATTTTCTGGTTTGATAGTTTGATCATGGTTATTGATTTCGGCAATAATGGCTTCTTTCCATTGACGAGGATCAGATCCTAATAAGAGTTTATAAAATAAGTCTGCTTCTTCAAGTCCAAATTTTTCTTCAATTTCTTGTTCCATTTCTGGCTGAAGAATGGCTTGCAGTTTTTCCCGTTCTAAAGTGATTTCATGTGCCAATGAGCTTAATAAGTCTATCACGGCTTGACGAATGCGATCGCTTGCAAAGTTTTCCAGTTCTTTAATTGTTTTCTCAAAGGCTGGATAAAAGTCATCACTCTTAGTTGGTAGGGAGATATTTACCCGATTTCCTCTATCAAATAATTTCCCCGCTGCACCTTTAAATTCAGCTAAGGTAATTGTGCCATTTTGGACTTTATTAAATAGTAATGTCCATTGACTCCAATTCAAAATTTTCAAAGTTAGTTCATCTTTAATGACATCACTAACTACAACACCCCTGCGATCTTTTAGTTGTTCTTTACCTAAATCTTTTTGAAAGGTTCTATAGATTTTATCTAAACTTTCTATAGCTGATCTCAATTCTAGTAAAGCTGGAGTATCAACTGTGGGTATGCCTTGTTCATGAATTTCGGCAATAATTTCTTTCAGATATTCTTGTTGTTGACGAATCACATCAGCAGCCCGACGGGTATCTTCATACAATTGCTTTAAGCCATGATTAGCAACATGAGTTTGAATTAATTCTCTTAATTTACTAATACCGCCATCTTGAGAAAAATAACCTAATTGTTTACCTAATTGATTCCTGCCATCTGCCGCTAATAAAGCTTCACTTAAATCACCCCATTTCTGTTGTAGTTTTTTCGGTCTTTCCAGATAATCAGGATAATCTAAATTGGCAAGAAATTCCTCAGAACCAGCTTTAACTTGACCAGAACGTTTAGCCAATTCAGCTAACCCTAACAGTGGTGATAATAAAACAATTCTGTCTTTTTGAGAAGTAAATGCTTCAGCCCCATCAATAATAGTTTTAAGAACTTTCAATTTCTGGAAAACTGTATTTGTTTGTAAAGGCGGAGAATCAGATTGATGATTAATTAATGAATCTAGTTCCCTTTCTCCTCCTTCACTTTCTAAAGGCAGTTGATCAAAACGTCCCACACCGACGAGAATTAAATCCTTGAGGTCTTGTCCTGGACGCTGTTGCTGCATCATTGTGAAAATTTTATTAGCGCGATCGCTCCCTGGCGATTTACCATTAAGTAAGACTAGAATTGTCTGTACCTGTGTCAATTCTCGCAATGATAAAAACGTATCTCTAGTCCCAGAATTAGCTGCACCTAAACCTGGAAAATCTAACAGGACAAATTCTTCTGCACCTGTAACATCCCAAATTTCTCGTGAGATTTTCACTTCAATATCAACGCGACGAATTAAAGGAAAACTGGTTTGTAATAATTGCGTTCCTAACCTTTGTGGCGCATTTGGTAAGCGAACATTCGCCGCTGGTAAATCCTCAAACTTGAGAGATTGAATTGCCATAGGCATTTCTGCCAGTTGTAAACCCTCACGGGCAGTAATACCATCAATTTGGTAAAAGCGACCGCATAAAGCCTCACCATAAGCCTGATAAGCCCGCAAAAATAACACCAACTCCCGCACCAAATAACGCAACTCTAAATTACTTGAGCTTTTCCAAACTTCCTCACACCAAATACTGATATCTTTACCTGTTTTAATTTTAGCTACCTGTAAAGGTGTCACCCCAGCGGACGTAGCGCGACGGTTTGCTTCTTTCAGCATGAAGTGTAAGCATTCATTTACCCCTTCATGGGATAAATATTCCACCGTGTAATTCCCTACCTGGGTAGTTGCAAAACCATTTTGGGGTTTAATATGAATAGCTGTAACATTCCCAGTTGTCGGATTTTCACTTACAGGTAAAGCGTCTGCGTAACCAATGAGACTTCCTAGCAGCAAACTTTTACCACTGCTAAATTCCCCCATGATGCCAATTTTCACCGGTGAGTTGGCCAGTTCCACAGTTTTCTGTGCCGCTTCTCGCAGCCGCAGCAGACAATCATCAAGGCTAGTGGGAACCCAATCTTCTTCTTGGGAAGGGCGTTCGGGAACTGAGTCAATTTTGCGGAGGATAAATTCACCGTACTCTTTCAATCGTGCCAGCTTATCTGGTTCCATAGAGTAGTCTTTCGTTTGAGTTCGTTTTCACAACTGGGTTATAACACAAAACCCCAAAACTATTCCTATGTGGTGCAACGAAAACAGGCAAGACGCAAGACGGAAGCGGGAATTTCTTTTTCTAATCTTGATCTTGAATTTTTTCCCGAAAAGCTATGGCTGCATCTAAAGGATAATCTGCAATTACATATTGTGCTAGAAGTTATTAACACCGAATTATTGCTAGTTTAATTATAGAGGTCTATTTTCTCGTCCATGATAGATGCGTAAAATAATCACATCATCCTCAAGGATAACGTAGTGAATAATATAGCCGTATTTACCAAAAGAAACTAAAAGTTTTCGTAATCCTGCTATGTCATCTACAATCGCGCCTCGACGTGGATTTTGCTGTAGAGTATCACCAGAAGAGACAATTGTTTGTACTGCGCGTGCTGCTGCATCAGCATCATTAAGTGCGATAAAATCGTAATGACGATTTAAGTCATCAATTGCAGTTTCCGTCCAAATTATCTTAGACATCAAC
>JANMGZ010000238.1:0-2498 GCA_031374905.1 Dolichospermum sp. OTE_70_metabat_362_sub | reverse complement strand
AGACATTTTATCTAGATGTTTTAAAATTAAGCTCATTCGTCCTTGAGTTTGGAGTTTTTCCCGGTGTCTATCCAGAAAATTCCAGTAGAAGAAATTGAATGGACAAGCATTTTCACCTATCCGTTCTTTATGGTTATAAACACAGCTTTTACAATAGTCACTCATCTTATTTATATAGTTAGCAGAAGCAGCATAAGGTTTAGATGCTAATACTCCTCCGTCTGCGAATAAACCCATACCAATAACATTAGTTTGCATCACCCAATCATAAGCATCAATAAATACTGCATGAAACCAATTTTCTATAGCTTGGGGTGAAATTCCCGCAATTAAAGCAAAGTTACTCAATACCATTAACCGCTGGATATGATGAGCGTAACCTGTACTTTTTATCTGGGTAATAGTTTGGTGTAAACAATTCATTTTAGTTTCACCTGTCCAGAAAAATTCCGGTAATGGCTGGGTGTGCTGAAACCAATTTTTTTCGGCATATTCTGGATCTACAAAATGATAGATACCATACATATATTCTCGCCAACCTAATACTTGACGAATAAAACCTTCCACACTATTTAAAGCTAATTGATTGTGTTTATATGCAGTTTCGGCAGCTTGAATGACTTCCAAAGGTTGCAGTAAGCCAATATTCAAATAAGGAGAAATTAATGCGTGCCACATTGTCTGTTCTCCGGTAATCATCGCATCTTGATAAGTACCGAAATCTGGTAAACGATGTTGAATAAAGCAATCTAATACCTCAAGTGCTTGTTGACGATTTACTCCCCAAGAAAAAGGTTCTATTTCTCCATAAGTTAAATGAGAAAGAGAGTTAACTTTGTCTATAACATCAAGAGTAATTGCGTCTGGTATAAACCACTTTGCTAGGGGTGGATGTAATTTACCTTTGGGTGGTTGACGATTTTCTTTATCTAAATTCCACTGTCCTCCAATTGGTTTTTTGTCCTCCATTAAAATTTGCAAACGTCGTCTTCCTTCTCGGTAAAAATCTTCCATTAATAGCCGTTTACGACTTTTAGCCCAATCAGTAAATTCTTCTGTAGTCCATAAAAATTGATTATTAGGAATCAAGGTGATTGGACAAGGTAATTGTAAATTTTGAATGCTTTGGATGAATGGTTGATCATTGGGTATCATCACCCGCAATTCGGTAATTTGATTAACTTGAATCCATTCTTGGAGTGATGTTTGAAAATTTGTGGCTATTTTATATGTGACTGTATATTTTAGTTGTGCTAATTCTGCCGCAAAATGGCGCATTGCTGACCAAATTAACACTAATTTTTGACGATGATATGATCTGATTTGGATATGATCTAATGATTCGATGAAAATTACGGGTGTATTTGTTTGATGATGACAGCTTTGTAAAGCAGCTTGTTGTAGGGAAAGTTGATCACCTAATAGCCAAATTCCAATCATAGATAATTTTATATTTTATGTGAATTTACGTTTTTTGATTTTGCGATTTGAATCTCCCGGCAATAAATTCTCTCTTTTCTAAATGTTTAGTTTGGCGTTTGGTAACTCTTTCTCTCCACATTTTGAAACTTGATGATTTCATTTCCCTTCTCATGAGGGCAATTACTTGTTTTTCTAAAAGTCCAAATTGTTTTTCTATGACATCAAATGGTGTTCTATCTTCCCAAGCCATTTCGATGATTCGATCTATAGTTTCAGTGTCTAAGTCTGGTAGTTTCATGTTTTGAGAAGTTGAATAAAAATGCCACAATTATAAATCTATATTGATTATACTATCACAATTTTCTTTTCTCTTGGTTTCTATAAGGAGGTAGAATCTCTAAGATAAAATTCCCAATCTGGAGACTGGGAACGAGAAACCAGAAACCAGAAACTGGGAAAGAGAGAATAAATACAGATTATGCTTCATAAATCGCCTGAATGCTCTAAAATAAGAGTAGGTACAAAAAAAATCTGTACTGTCATTCAGTCGCTTCATTCTTATTGCTTATGAATTTCTCGTCAGCACGACAGTATTTTTACCAAGAGATTCAACGACCTGACGAGGATATCAATCTCGCAAAGGCATCTTTATATATTGCCCAGGAAGAGTATCCAGATATGGATACTGAAGAATATTTAAATGCTCTTGATACAATGGCAATGGAGTTAGAGGAACGTTTGCCTTCTTCTCGCTATCCCCTGCGGATTATTCAAAGTATTAATCAATATTTATATGAAGAATTGGGTTTTGATGGTAACAAAATTGATTATTATGACCCCCGAAATAGTTTTCTAAATGATGTCATTGAAAGGAAAACAGGTATTCCTATTACTTTGGCTTTGGTTTATATGGAGGTGGCAAAACGGATAGATTTTCCCATGGTGGGGGTAGGAATGCCGGGACATTTTTTGATTCGTCCAGATGTGGAAGATATAGGTATTTTTGTGGATGCTTTTAATGGTGGTGAGGTAATGTTTCCCCAAGACTGTCAAGAAAGACTTTCACAAATTTATCA
>JANMGZ010000195.1:0-11224 GCA_031374905.1 Dolichospermum sp. OTE_70_metabat_362_sub | reverse complement strand
TTTAAATAACACTCTAGGAGATATTTATTATGTCCCGTCGTTGTCAATTAACTGGTAAAAAAGCCAATAACGCTTGTTCCGTTTCCCATTCCAACCGTCACACCAACCGTTTACAACACGTTAATCTGCAAAGCAAGCGGGTTTGGTGGGCTGCTGGGAACCGTTGGGTAAAATTGAAACTTTCCACCAAAGCCATCAAAACCTTAGAATTCAAAGGTTTAGACGCAATGGCAAAAGAAGCAGGAATCAACCTCAATCATTATTAAATAGTAGGGAACAGGGAATAGGGAACAGGGAATAGGGGGAAGAAAAGACCTTTGATATTTGATTATTATACTTTTTTCTTCCTGACTGGGCGCAGGCCCTGCGCCCCTACTGCCTGACTCCTTTGATTAAATACTATTGAACTTAATTACACCCTGATCAAAAATGCGGTTATTAGTACCAATCCCACTTACTTCCATTCTATCTGCATAGACATTGTAAGCTGCAAAACTCAAATCACTTGTTGAATATTCTGTCCATTGAGAACGGCCAACCGGACGATTACCAGCGCCAGCACCACAGATTAAATAGGTAGTTCCATTAATAGCCCGAGTTCGTTCATAATTATGTTCATGACCATTAATATAAAGCTGAACATTGTATTTTTTAAATAGAGGAGTAAAGGTTTTAATAAAGTTGGCATTACTTCCATATTGACCAGATGAATAAATTGGATGATGACCAAAGACAACTTTCCAAGGTGCTTTACTAATACTTAATTCCTTATTTAACCAAATTAACTGATTTTTCCAATCAGCATTACCATTAGTATCTAAAGCAAAAAATTGAACTTTATTTTGACTAAATGTGTAATAACGTCCCTGCATATTAAAACCAGGATATTTAAGTTGATTAACGCCATTATCGGTGCGAATATCATGATTACCTAAACAAGCATGAAACTTGACACCGTTTTTTAATAAAGGTTGATATGGACGTTCAAAAACTTCATTAATTTTCTCAATTTCGCCATTATTATAGATATTATCACCAGCTAAAACTACTAAATTATAAGGATTTTTCTGATGATAAAAATTCATAGCATTAGCGACAGCATATTGTCCTTTTGTTCCAGTTCCGGTATCAGCAACGGAGACAAAACGCAATAATAAATCTTTTTTGACTGGGTTAGCTGCTGTTGCTGATTCTATGAGATAATTTTGTGCTGATAATTTTCGACTCAGAAATCCAGATGCTATGGTACTGATTCCACCTAAAAACAAAAATTGACGGCGTTTAATATTCATATTTCATTAAATGTCACAATAGATGATTATAGTCCTAATCTATTTTCTACATTTTTGATTCGCTAATCTGGGTAAAAGTTCCATGTCAGGAGAAAAACGTAGAAAACCAAGAAATGAACCCGCAGCTACACTTTACCAAAAAAATCAGCCAATTTGGAAAACGACAATTATCCAAGTTTTGCGGGGAACGATTGGTGTTTTAGAAACTACAGTAGTCAAACTGGAGACAGAAACACCTGCTGATACTCAGACAAAGAAGAATTTTTTGTCAAATTGGGATGGCTTTTTAAGAACATTTCGCTTATTTTTACCATCAAGCATATCTAACAATCTGTCAGATACGGTTTTGACAGGAATTTTTGCAGGAATTTTTGCGGTGATAATAGGGATAACTACATTTGTATTTATTCCTAAATCTACCGAAGTCGCAACTGTTCCCCCAGTAGAGGAAGTTACCGCACCAACCGCAGTTATAGAACCAGAATCAACTCCAATTCCTGTTATAGAACCAGAAATAACTCTCACTCCAGTTATAGAACCAGAACTGTCTCCAACCCCTGTTATAGAACCAGAAATAACTCCCACTACAGTTACCACTACAGTTAGAGAATTAACACCAGAACAAACTTTACTAGTAGCAATTGAAAATCAGTTTTCAGACATTAGCATTTATGTGAAGAATACCAAAGATAAAAATATTGTTTCTCAATTGATAAAACCTATTAAAGCTAATTTTCGTACCAGTGATTTAACTGTAAAAATTAACGATATTTGGGACAATCTGGAAAAATCTCAACAGGAGAAACTAGCAGCAGATATATTACAACGGTCTCAAGAACTTAATTTTATCCATTTAGAAATTGTTGATTCTCAAAATAAAATAATTGCTCGTAGTCCAGTTGTGGGTAATAAAATGATAGTTTTTAAACGGTAAAATTTAATTATTACCAAAAATGAGGATTTGTTACAACTCGGATTTTTCTGATTATTTAGCTAATTTAGAAGATTATAAAGAACGCCTAGAAAATCGAAAAATTAAATGGTAACTATCGAATTTGTATACTATTTTGAGGTTATTTTTTAGAAAAAATTATCAATAATCTTAGGTTAGGTTAAACTCATAGATAATAGGTAAATACAATATACCCAAGTAAAAAATGAGTTATCACCATATTATTACAATCGAGCCTAATAACCGCGCCGGTAAGCCCTGTATCAGAAGAATGCGAATAACAACCGTTTCAAGTATATCTTTGAAGCCGTAAAAAAAGTAATAATCTAGATATAGATATAGGGGTTTAAGGCGTAAACCCCTTGTATCGTAATAATTAAAAACTAAGCAATTTTAGGCTTTTGTAAATGCCAAGTAGTTGATTGTTCATAGGCATAGGCTACTTGGAAAAGTTGCTCTTCTCCTAAGACTTTACCGACTATTTGTAGTCCAATTGGTAGACCTTTACTATCAAAACCACAAGGTAAACTTATTCCTGGTAAACCAGCTAAATTAGCGGGAATAGTCATTAAATCATTTAAATACATACTCAAAGGATCTGTGGTTTTTTCTCCGGCTCGAAATGCCGTAGTAGGTGCAGTGGGAGAAATTAAAACATCTACTGTTTTAAAAGCTTTTTCAAAGTCTTGTTTAATGAGGGTACGAACTTTTTGGGCCTTCAAATAATAGGCATCATAATAACCAGCGGAAAGGGCATAAGTCCCAATCATAATCCGGCGTTTAACTTCTGCCCCAAAACCTTGAGAACGAGTTCGGGTGTACATTGATAAGAGATTATCCGCATCAGGAGAACGCAAGCCATATTTAACGCCATCATAACGCGCTAAATTTGCTGATGCTTCCGAAGGAGCGATAATATAGTAAGTTGGTAAACCATAGCGGAAACTGGGACAGGAAATAGGATGAATTTCTGCACCTAATTCTTGAAGTTGATCAATGGCTTTGGTGACAGCGGCTTCTACTTCAGGATCTAAACCTTCACCAAAGGTTTCTGTGATTACACCAATTCTCAATTTTTTGCCAACTTTGAAATCCGGTTTTAAATTAGCTGCATAGTTAGGAATTGCGACTTTAAGACTGGTAGAGTCTTGTGGATCATAACCTGCGATCGCACTCAATAAAATAGCCGCATCTTCTACACTCCGTCCAAATGGACCAATTTGGTCTAAAGAAGAAGCATAAGCCACTAAACCATAACGGGAAACTAACCCATAAGTCGGTTTCATCCCCACCACACCGCAGAAGGCAGCCGGTTGACGAATTGAACCTCCTGTATCTGAACCTAGGGAAACCACACATTCATCTGCGGCTACTGCTGCTGCTGAACCACCGGAAGAACCACCGGGAACACGGGATAAATCCCAAGGATTAGCAGTAACTTGATAAGCGGAGTTTTCTGTAGAACTCCCCATTGCAAACTCATCTAAGTTGGTTTTACCCACCATTACGCCCCCAGCATCAGCTAGTTTTTGGGTGACGGTTGATTCATAAGGTGGCACAAAATTTTCCAAAATCCGCGAAGCGCAAGTTGTGACAATCCCCTTGGTACACAAATTGTCTTTAATCCCAATGGGAATCCCCGCCAACATACCTATTTCTTCACCCGCAGCGACTTTTGCATCCACAGCCTGAGCTTGTTCTAAAGCTTTTTGTGTGGTGACAGTTAAGAAACTGTGTAATTTTGGTTCTAACTCTTGAATCCGATTTAAAGCTTCTTGGGTAATTTCAACAGCAGAACGTTCTTTACTGATTATCTGTTCGTGCAACTCGCGGATGGATGCCATAATTATTCTCTTTAAGGAATCAAGTCATTGATTTTAGCATTTACAGGTGTGGGGATTGGAAAATTTTCGGATGAACAGTTAAATTTTGGAGAAAAGAGTCGTCTAAAACCTTAAAAATTAAAAATTAAAAATTAAAAAAATTCCTTTTTATTCCCTATTTATTGACAAACCCATTTCCATAGAGGGTGAGAAGATCCTTGTTGACGAATGCGATAAACCTGCTTTTTTAAATTTCTCTGTTCTTCTAATGTCAATCCCCAAAGAATATTGCGACTTTGCCAGACTAAAACAGAAGTTGTCATCCCAATACACAAACTTAAACCAAAAGTGGATAGAGGATGAAAAATTATTGCATATCGTAATCCAACCCAAGTAAAATATTGTTGTAACAAAGAAATTTCAACCCGTAAATCCCACAGGCAAAAAGGCGCAATAATTAGCCACAAACAACTCGAAAATAACCATCTTCCATATACTGTCAGCCTATGTAGCTTTTGTAATTGTTGAGCAAAAGTAGGATCTAAAGCCAATTCTTCTAATTCAATTTGTGGTTCTTCAGATTTATCCATAGGTGAGAAATCAATTCCAAATTCAAAAACCTTGTGTTAAGTGATAATTTTTAAAATCCTGGGAATTGGGTAGTAATTAATAATTACCAATTACCAATTACCCATGACCCATTATTAACTTTCTGGAGAACTGAGAGGGTTTTCAATTGGAGAATTTTCACTGCGTTCTCGCCACCAGCTTAGGAGTGTACTCGCAATAAAAATACTAGAATAAGCCCCCATTATAAAGCCCACAATTAAGGCTAGAGAGAAATAATGGAGCGTTTCCCCACCAAATAGGAAGATAGCAGATAATGTCAATAAAACTGTTAAAGTTGTATTGATTGACCTAGTTAAAGTTTGATTAACAGCATCATCAACAATATCAGCAATCGCTTGTTCGGGATGAAGTTTAAGAGTTTCCCGAATGCGGTCATAAATGACAACAGTATCATTGACCGAAAACCCTGTGATAGTCAGCAAAGCAACAATAAAAAGGCTATCTACTTCAACCCCGAAAACTAAACCTAAAATTGAGAAAACCCCAATTGTGATCAGAATATCGTGAAACAAAGCCACAATCGCAAACAAGGCATAGTCCCACTGAAACCGGAAAGCCATGTAAATAGTAATCCCGACAAAGGAAACTATTAAAGCTAACACCCCAGAAGTAAATAACTCTTTTCCTAAAGTTGCACCAACGGAATCAATTTGATTTTTTTGCGGGTCGAAAGCCCCGATTTTTTCAGTTAAGGCATTTTGCAAATTACTCCGCTGTTCTGTTTCCAGATTTTTAGTGCGAATAGTAATACCATTTTCTTGACCATTTTCAGAGACTAATTGAATGCTACTATCTCCAAGTCCCTGGGATTTAGCCACTTCTCGGACAACGTTGATATCTATGGGCTGGTCACAGTTACCAGGTTTTTCACAATCTCGAACAAATTGCAACCTTGTTCCCCCGATAAAGTCCAAGCTGGGACGCAGAGGTGCTTTGATATTGGGGTTGAGCGTAGATATCACCATAGAGATGATACCAACCAGGATAATAACAGCGGAAATAGTCCACCAAGTACGCCGGGCTTTGTTAATATCTAATCTCATTGTGCCACTCCTGTCTTATTTGCTGCTGGCACATTAGGAGCATAAAATTCTGTTTTCCGCAAAGAGGGAATGGAAATCACTAAAAACATCAATGTGCGACTACAAGTAATTGCGGTAAACATACTCACTGCTACTCCTAAAGCTAAGGTGAGCGCAAAGCCTTTGACTAGCCCTGAACCTAACCAAAATAATGCAGCACAAGCAATCCAGGTAGTGACGTTACTATCTAAAATACTAGAAAAGGCACGGTAAAAACCGGATTCTACGGAACGATATAAAGATTTACCTGCTTGTAATTCTTCTCTTGTGCGTTCAAAAATCAAGACGTTAGCATCAACCGCCATACCGATACTGAGAATAAAACCCGCAATTCCTGGTAAGGTGAGGGTGACACTCAATAAACAGAAAGTAGACCAAGTTAGTAAGGAGTAAATTATTAGTGACACATTTGCTATCATCCCTGGTAGTCTATAGTACCACACCATAAATATTAATACTAAAGTCAGACCACCAATGCCAGCGTAGACGCTTCTTTGAATACTATCTTTTCCTAAAGTAGCTCCTACTGTTCTTCTCTCTGCAATTTCCACAGGAACAGGTAATGCACCACCGCGCAACTGTACCCCTAAATCATTGGCTTCTTGGGCTTGAAAACGACCTGTAATAATAGCAGAACCACCGGTAATTCCAGTAGCAGCGTGTTCTGGTCCTACGGTGGGCGAACTGATCATCTCATTATCCAGAAAAATACCAATACTTCGACCAGTTCCAGCCAGTTCTTTTGTGAGTCCAGCAAAGAGTTCACCACCCTTTTGATCAAAACGGATAGCCACATTCCAGTTTGTGCCTTGATTGGGTTCACCGTAGGCATCCTTGAGATATTTACCCGTTAGGGGTGGGTTGGTACTTTCAAACAATTCAGCAACTGCTTGATTACTTTTGGCAAACTCTTCCTTATTTTTATCAATTGCTGCTTGATCTGGGGCTTTTTTTAACTCATCCCGCTTGGTTTTCAGGTCGTTTCGTGTTACCTGGAGGGCAAAAAGTTGAGTTTCTGTATTCGGTTTTTGGATACGGAACTCCAATTGCGCTGTACCACCTAATACCCGTTCTGCTTGTTCTGGATCATTGACACCCGGTAGTTGTACGGAAATCTTATCTGTACCAATAGTTTGAATTAATGGCTCAGAAACACCAAGACCATTAATTCGTCCTTCGACTACTTTTTTCACAGCTTCCAATTCTCTATCGGTGATTTGGGGAATGTCCGCCGTTGGTTTCACCTGAATCGTAAGCTGTGAACCTCCCCGTAGGTCTAATCCCAAGGGGACAGGAATTGTCACAATCACCGTAATAGCGGCGATTACCAAAACTATAATTAACGCTAATAGCGATCGCTGTTTTTGCATACCATCACTCACAACTGACAAAGGTTATAATAACGTTCTTTTTGCCAGTTGTGAGGAGAAGTTTGGATAGGGAATAATTGACAATTGACAATTGACAATTGACAATTGACAATTGACAATTGACAAGTACCCGGATTTCTAAACTCTTAAAGCCACCATTTTTTGGACTGCTTCCACGATTTGCTCAGGTTGGATGATAGTTAGACGCTCAAGATTACCGTTGTAAGGTGTGGGGATATCTTGAGAAGAAAGCCGCAACACAGGTGCATCTAATTCATCAAATAAGCGGTCATTAATCGAGGCGGTTAATTCTGCACCAATACCCCCGGTTCTCATGCACTCTTCCACAACAATGACGCGGTGAGTCTTGCGAATTGATGCGCCAATAGTCTCAAAATCAAGAGGTTTCAGGGAAATTAAGTCAATAACTTCTGGATCATAACCTTGTTTTTCCAAAACTTTCACAGCTTGCAGCACATGATACCGCATCCGCGAATAAGTGAGAATTGTCACATCTTTACCTTGACGAACAACTTCAGCTTTATCTAGCGGAAGCACATATTCTGTTTCTGGCAGGTCTTCTTTTAAGTTATAAAGTAAAACGTGTTCAAAAAATAACACCGGGTTATCATCGCGGATAGCTGCTTTGAGTAATCCTTTAGCGTTGTAAGGTGTGGAACAAGCCACAATTTTTAAACCAGGAACGGCTTGGAAATAAGCTTCTAGACGTTGGGAATGTTCCGCACCTAATTGTCTACCTACACCCCCAGGCCCACGAATCACCATAGGGATTTTAAAGTTACCACCAGAAGTGTAGCGTAACATCCCCGCATTGTTAGAAATTTGATTGAAGGCGAGGAGCAAAAAGCCCATATTCATGCCTTCAATAATCGGTCTTAATCCAGTCATAGCCGCGCCTACAGCTATCCCAGTAAAGCTATTTTCGGCAATGGGGGTATCTAAAACTCGCAAATCACCATACTTTTGGTGTAAATCTTTAGTAACTTTATAAGAACCGCCGTAGTGTCCTACGTCCTCACCCAGAACGAATACGCTAGAATCGCGGGCCATTTCTTCGTCAATAGCTTCCCGCAGGGCGTTGAAAAATAGTGTTTCTGCCATTTAGACCTTTATCGCAATTTATCGTTATAGAATTTTATCGTGCCATTGTCCCGAATACAGTCAAGCGTAGCACTAGATTAGTAATGAGAAATCAGCGATTCGCCATTCCTCATTTTCAATTATCCTTAACCTTCGTTGAGAAGACGGTTAAAATATCTGTGCAGTAGATGTAACTAGGTTACAGTGTAGCGAACCCCGTCCATATAATAGCAATAAAATCCTGACTGTGAAATCATTTCAGCATTTTTTTGTGGCTCACTCAACAGCCGACTGCTATAGTTTGGCGAAGTTCTAAGAGTTATTAGAGCTTTTGGAGGAATTATTTAATGCTGACTATAGATTTGCAATCAATTTTAACCTCAATTCCCAATGAAGTGAATTGGCAAGATATTGTACAGTTTAAAAAATTAGATGAACGTGTTGCTATAGCTAATGAAATTTGTGCAAATCTCATTGGTGTAAATGAGGGTTATATTGAATGGTGTCCCGATAATGAGCCGCCAACTCAGTTAGAAACCTTGCTTTGGTGGTGGGTTATTCGTCCTGATTTGGGAGCGGCTATTGCTAGTGAAGCACCTCAAGAGCTAAAAGAAATTATCAGTCAGTACATCCTTAATTTATGAATAATTGTCAGAATCAGGATTTCCAGGATTTTAAGGATGAACAGGATTAAGACTGGGATTTTATCACCAATTACCTATTAACCATTACCAGCCTCAACTAGATGACTAACAACTTGGATTAATAACTGAATTATCAATCTTGTGTAGGTAGTGGCAGAAAAACAGCAGGTGAAAGATGGAAAAATTCTGCTAATTCTTGGATATGACTGACAGTGAGTTGGCTTTTTTCTGTTAGGATATCTGACACCATAGATTCTGTCTTAAATACAGGAATCAAATCTTTTTGATGAAAGCCATATTCTTCCATAAGAGCTTTGAGCAATTCTATTCCATAAATATCAGGAACAGGTTCTTTTGTTTGCTCGTATTCGTACACTAAAGTACCTAGTAAATCAAGATAGTCTTGCTCATCTGGTGTTAATGGAGTATTGTCTAACAGAGAATCAATTACATTTTGAGTAGCAAGTAGTTCCTCATCAGATTTGATAGGTCTAGGAGGGAAAGTTTGTAATAAATTAATGTAGCTTGGTGCTTTATCTGAGGTCTTAATCATAATTTTTACCTTAACACCCGTTACAGCCGGTGACGCTTTTACCAATAGCTAAGACATTTAACTGAACTCTTAATCATCTTTCCATTTATCTTTACTGTAGTCTGCGTGAGTCAGGAAATATTTTAAGTATACTTTCTTGCCAATGAAATCAATATAAGTAATTAGGCGATAGTCTGTACCACAAATATCAAAAATAATAAAATCATCTACTTTATCAACGCTACCTTGTTTGAAATTTTGGCAGACTTCGTTAAAATCTTGCCATTTAGCTAATTTCACTCGTTTATGCCAAGTTGAAAGATTAGCTTTAGCATCAGGATATTTGCTGGAGAATTCCTTGAATCTTGTTTCGGATATTATTTTCATAATATAATCTTGTGTTTTTTTAATCATAGGCATTGTTCAATGCTTAATATACCACAAAATTATAGTATTATGCCAATATAAACTATACCAAAATTAAACTCACTTGTCAACTGTTTATTTATTATTTGTCAACTGTTTATTTGTAATAAGTAGGTAAACAGGAAAATTTAAAGGTATGTAACGGTATGTAAAGTTGTCTCAACGCGAGATTCTGATTGAGTTTCAGCCATTTCACAAAACGCAATAAATGTCGCTTTTATTATGTACACCTACTTATTTTCTTAATATTTGTGTAAGTATGGCGGGCTTGTCCCGTTCGACTTATTTATCACGCACCCCCGCAAAAATTTCATCGGGGTTAATTTCCGCCGACTCTACATTATATTCCTGACGAAATCGTTCTATAGATTCCCCAAAACTTGGTATTTTATTTAATAATCTTTCATATTCAGCGGTAGAAATAATCACAGCAATTTGTTTACCTGCTTGGGTAATTTCGATTTGTTCACCTTGTTCAACTTCCTGAATCATTTTGTTGAAGTTGACGGGAAGTTGTTCAATTGAATATTGCATAAGACATAAAAATTATCCTGTACTTTATCCAAAATACCAAAAAATCTCACGCCCAAACACAAAGCCACTCAAAATCCTCTTTGCGCCTCTGGGTCTCTGCGTGAGATAATATCTTAACTTACAACCACCGAGCCGCATCCTTAGCGTGGTAAGTCAAAATCAAATCAGCACCAGCCCGTTTAAAACCCGTCAAAGTTTCCATGACAACGCGCTGCTCATCAATCCAACCATTTAAAGCCGCAGCTTTCACCATTGCATACTCACCAGATACATTGTAAGCTGCTACAGGCAAATTAGTAGCTTCCTTAACGCGCCAGATAATATCCATATATGCTAAAGCTGGTTTAACCATCAACATATCAGCACCTTCAGCAATATCCAACTCAATTTCTTTTAGTGCTTCGCGGGCGTTACCGGGGTCCATTTGGTAAGTACGTCTATCTCCAAATTGCGGTGTGGAGTCAGCAGCATCTCTAAATGGCCCATAATAAGCCGAAGCATATTTAGCAGCATAAGACATAATGGGGATATCTTCAAATCCGGCTTCATCCAAACCTGCGCGAATTGCTTGGACAAAACCATCCATCATTCCCGAAGGTGCGATAATATCTGCACCAGCTTGAGCTTGGGAAACAGCGGTTTTCTTTAACAATTCCAAAGTAGGATCATTTAAAACTCTACCTGTTAAATCACCAACTTGTAAATAACCACAATGACCATGACTTGTATATTCACACAAACAAGTATCAGCCATAACAATTAAATCAGGAACGGCATTTTTAACTGCGGTTGCTGCTTTTTGCACAATCCCACAATCATGCCATGCACCTGTAGCATC
>JANMGZ010000177.1:0-1514 GCA_031374905.1 Dolichospermum sp. OTE_70_metabat_362_sub | reverse complement strand
ATGAAGGAAATCCCTGGTTTACCTATCAAAATTAACACACTAGGCCTGCGCCCATAAATTGCTACGTAATACCACATTCCCAACAATGCAAATTAATATTACTCCCTGCAACAACAACCGCAGCCGCAAAATTATCTGCTGGTGTTAATTCTCTTAAACTCCAATCTCCTGATATAAGTAATTGACTAGGTTGATTTTGTGTTAAACATATTTCAATTTCTTCTAACTGTACTAAACCATCTCCTGTAGCTTTTAAATAAGCTTCTTTGCAAGTCCAGTAACGAAAAAATATTTGTTGCTGTTCGTCAGAAGAAAATAGTCGCAGATGTTCATATTCTCTAGAAGAAAAAAACCGTTTTGCCAGACTTTCTAAATCAGATATAGTGCGAATATATTCTAAATCCACACCAATTTGATGTTGATAACTTACCCCACACAAAGCCAAATCTTGGGAATGAGATAAATTAAATAATAATCCCTTGTCAGCAAATTTAGCCGCTAACAAAGGCTTCCCACGGGGCTGATATGCAAATTCTACTTGTTTGGGAGCAATACCCAAATACTGCCCTAAAATGGCGCGAAGAGAGCCACGTCCAGCTATAAATCTTTGCCGATGTTCAGGGAAATAAAACCTTTCGGCGCGAGCAATTTCATCACTAGATAAAGTTTCCCGAAAAGATTGTAATTGTGATTCTGACTGATTAAGATTAATCCGCCAAATATGCACATCATCTGATAACAGATTTAAGTTTTTAGGTGCAGGTATCCAATTAGAATTAAACACAATTTACCACTAATTAAACTTTACTTTTTTGCAGAGAAACCTGCTCAAATTTTTGGCTACGTCTTGTTTCTATCCACTCTAAAACGCGATTCCAAGCCCACCATTGATCAGGATCTTGATATTGATTTTGACATTTTTTGCTACTCACGTAACCAACATGGCCACCATAGCGAGTCAGTAATAAATCTATGTCAGGATTTTTCGTAGCAGCAGTTTCTAAATCGGGAATAATTGCCGGATCAAATAAGGGGTCATCAGCAGCATATAAAATTAAAGTTGGTTTGGATAGCTTAGGTAACAATTCCAACCCACTGCTGGCTTGATAATAATCGGCGACGGTAGCAAAACCCAAACGTTCAATCACGAGTTCTTCATCAAATCCCCAAATGCTATTAGCCCTGTCAATAGCTTGTGGGTTAATAGATTCAGGATAAGCAGCATGAATTTTCCAGGCTAGTTTTTTCAATTCCTTAGCAATGCGAGACTCAACATATTTACCGAAAGGGTGTGTAACTAAATAAGTCAATGAACGCAAAGAATCCAAACTTGGACAAATCACCGCCCCACCAGCAATATCAATATCTTTTGGTGCTAAATCCGCAGCAGCTTTCACTCCCCATAACGCCAATTGTCCCCCTAAAGAATAGCCGGTAAACCAAAATGGCGACGGACAACCCATTTTTGCCGCAACTTCGGCTATTCTGACAAAATCTTCCCCTTCATATAAACC
>JANMGZ010000167.1:0-3130 GCA_031374905.1 Dolichospermum sp. OTE_70_metabat_362_sub | reverse complement strand
GTGGATTTGGATGTTAGACAGGGAGAGTTCTTTAGTATTTTAGGTCCCTCTGGTTGTGGAAAGACAACCACACTCCGCTTAATTGCCGGATTTGAGAGGGTTGACGCTGGTAAGTTACTAATTCAAGGTCAGTTAATGACCGATATTCCTGCTTATCAACGACCTGTGAATACTGTATTTCAAAGTTATGCTTTATTTAATCATTTGAATGTGTGGGAAAACATTGCTTTTGGACTGCGCTTAAAAAAAATATCTAAATCAGAAATCGCTAGTCGCGTCACGGAAGCTTTAAAACTCGTCAAAATGGAAAGTTTGCGATCGCGTATTCCTAGTCAATTATCAGGTGGTCAACAACAACGGGTAGCCTTAGCAAGAGCTTTGGTTAATCGTCCCGCAGTGATTCTCTTAGATGAGCCTCTGGGAGCATTAGATTTAAAACTTCGTAAGGAGATGCAAGTTGAGTTATCCAATCTTCACAAAGACTTAGGGTTAACTTTTGTTATGGTGACACACGATCAGGAAGAAGCGCTATCTTTATCTGATCGGATTGCTGTGATGAACCAAGGCAAAATAGAACAAATTGGTACTCCCAGTCAAATTTACGAATGTCCCCAAACACCTTTTGTGGCTGATTTTATTGGTGATACTAATCTATTTAGTGGTGAAATTGTGGAAGTAGATGCAGAATGTGTGAAAATTTCTACTAAAACAGGATTAACTATTATGGTTAGTCGCTGTGAACAAACTCCTCTAGAAATATCTCAAAGTGTTGTGGTTAGTGTCCGTCCTCAAAAAATTCAACTTTCTCTATATCAACCTAATATACCCACAAACTGTTTTGAAGGAAAGCTAATTAATGTTATGTATCTAGGTACTCATGTTAATTATGTTGTGCAATTAATTAACGGTATTAACCTCAATGTTTTACAACCTAATACATTCGGTAGTTTACCTGACCGGAATACAACTATTTATGCTTACTGGGAAAAGTCCGACTGTTTAGCCATTAATCAACTTGACAATTGAGAATTATCAATTACCAATTCTTTCAGATGACTAACAGACGTAATTTTCTCAAAAAAATGGCAGTGCTTTCTACCTTATCTTTAGGTAGTTGTGGTTGGAGATTAGCGAATGTAGGGTCAAACTATATAAGCTCTAATCAACGTGATAAACTTTATATTTATACCTGGACGCAATATACAGACAAAGAATTATTAACTACTTTTACTACCCAAACAGGGATGAAAGTAATAGCAGATGTATATGAATCCAATGATGTCATGTTAGCTAAGTTGCAAGCTGGAGGAGGTGGTACTTATAGCATCATCTATCCATCTGATTACATGGTACAAAAGATGGCAGAAAAAGGGTTATTAACAGAAATAGATCATAGCCGTTTAATTGGCTTAGAGAATTTATTTCCCCAATTTAGTAATCCTATTTATGACCCCAATAACCGTTATAGTATTCCCTTTAATTGGGGAACAACAGGGTTACTATACAATTCAGAAAAACTGACAACTGCACCAGAAGATTGGGAATATCTTTGGCAAAATCAAGATCAACTCAATAAACGTTTTACCTTACTTAATGATGTGCGCGAGGTAATGGGTGCAACGTTGCGGATGTTGGGTTATTCCTATAATTCACAAAATGAAGATGAGGTTAAACAAGCATATCAAAAATTACAAATATTAAAACCTGCAATTGCGGCTTTTGATACTGATGCTTGGCAAAATAAAATTCTGGCAGGAGATTTAGCGATCGCTATGTGTTATTCTGCTGATGCCGTTAAAATTTCTAAAGAAAACCCAAAACTCAAATTTGTAATTCCTCGAAGTGGTTCTTCATTGTGGACTGATACCATTGTCATTCCCAAATTTAATCCTAATGTTGCTGGCGCTTATGCCTGGATTAATTTAATTTTACGACCAGAAGTAGCAGCAAAAATTTCGGAAAGGTTATATATTTCTACTCCTAATCGGGCAGGATTTGAACAGTTACCAAAAGCAATTCAAGAGAATACTAATTTATTTCCGCCTGAATCACTGTTAGCAAATTGTGAACGTCTGACTCCTTTAGGAAAATTTGAAGAGATTTATGAACGCTATTGGACTCAATTACTAACTTAAAAAATGGTAATTGGTGATAGGTAATGGGTAATTAATATATTAATCATTAATTCGCAAATGGAATCTTCTAAAAACCTGAACAAAATAGAAAACTTACAACCTGCTTGGAAAAAGTGGTTATCTCCCTTGGGATTACTAGCACCATCTGGTATATGGTTATTAATGTTGCTAGTGTTGCCAACATTAATAATTTTTGAATTAAGTTTAGTGCCAGATATTCGACCAGGTGATCTAGTAAATCCTAGTGGATTAGGTAACTATATTCGCATTTTTGAACCGATTTATTTAAAAGTGATAGTTAATTCACTTTTTCTGGCCTTTGGCACTACTATTATTACTTTAATGCTAGGTTTTCCTGTTGCTTATTGGATTGCTCAGATAGCACCTAAGCGTTGGCGCAATTTGTTAGTATTAGGTTTTATTTTGCCTTTATGGACTTCTTCTTTATTACGTTCTTACGCATGGATTACGATTTTACGTCCTACGGGATTATTAAATAGTTTATTAAGCAGTTTGGGTTTACCTACTTTGGATATTCTCAATAGTAACTGGGCGGTATTAATTGGCATGAGTTACAGTTTATTACCTTATATGGTGTTAATTTTATATACTTCTTTAGAAAAATTAGATAACCAGTTGTTAGAAGCTTCTGCTGATTTGGGTGCAAATCCAATGCAAACCTTTTGGAAAGTGACTGTACCTCAAGTTTTACCAGGAATTGCTGCTGGTTCGCTGCTAGTTTTTATTACTGGTTTGGGGGATTTTATAGATCCTGAATTACTTGGTGGTGCGTCGAGTATGACGGCTGCGCGGTTGGTTTATAATCAGTTTCTGGGTGCTAGTCAAAATTGGGGTTTTGGTTCAGCTTTGAGTATGGCATTGATTTTGATGGTGAGTATTGCCATTGCTTTTGTGATTAAATTTGGTAAAACTAGATAATTTTTCACTCTCACCTACTTTTATAGCGGTTATCGTTCGGATGCAATACAATCGAG
>JANMGZ010000160.1:0-1513 GCA_031374905.1 Dolichospermum sp. OTE_70_metabat_362_sub | reverse complement strand
AGTAGTTTGTCACCGGCATATAATCCGATGGGTTATCACATAGGTTCAGTTTGGCCTCATGATAATTCTATGATTGCGATGGGTCTGCGATCGCTCGGTTTAATTGATCAATCTTTGGAACTATTTCAAGGGTTATTCAATATGACCACTAAACAGCCCTATCAACGCCCCCCCGAACTATTTTGCGGCTATGAAATGAATGGTGATAATACTCCTGTCCAGTATCCCGTGGCTTGTACTCCCCAAGCTTGGGCAACTGGGAGTATTTTTCAATTATTGCAAATGATGGTGAATTTAGTCCCAGATGCACAAAATAATTGTTTGCGAATTATTGACCCAGCTTTGCCAAAATCAATTAATCGTTTATCCTTTCACAATTTGCGGGTTGGGGGGACAATTTTAGATTTAGAATTTGAGCGAGTTGGTAGCACTACCGCTTGTCGGGTTGCCAAAAAACGCGGTAATTTGCGCGTGGTGATTGAAGCATAAATAGGGTTTGCTGATAGCATAGCGTTAGCCATAAAACGTTTTTTCCCAGCAGGTAGGGGCGCAGGGTCTGCGCCCATTCAAGTGTTATAAGGTACAATAAAGTTCCCTTCTTTGTAACTTAATATAATTGGCAACCGCTGTATTTCACCTTTTGGCTAATTCTGGAATTTTTCCCTTTAACCCAATCATTAATTTCAGGGCAAATATTTTCACAATTGGAACTCGCTGCATAATCCACAAACCCAAACGGCGAATTATTACCACTGGTAACAAGTTATTAGAAAAAACTCGATCTAATAAATCTGTAAAACCTAAAATTGCTAGGTTTTCCTTTTTTCTCCAGCTTTCATATTGTTTGAGAATGGAAATATTACCAATATCTTGACGATGTTTATGGGCTGTTTGGATAATTTCGGCTAAAGCTGCTGCGTCACGAATACCTAAATTTAAACCTTGTCCACCCACAGGATGACAGTTATGTGCGGCATCACCAATTAATGCTAATCTAGGGAGAACATAGCGATCGCTCTGCATTAACTGTACCTGAAAAACAAACCTGTCTCCTAATAATTCTAATTTCCCCATTTGCTCACCATAGCGTTTAGTCAGTTCTGCTAAAAACTCTTCATCATTCAAAGCACACAAAGCTTTTGCTTCTTCATGGGGTGCTGTCCAAACAATGCGACAACGGTTGCCCGGTAAAGGTAAAATTGCAAATGGACCGCTTGACCAAAACTTTTCATAAGCGGTGTTATTGTGGGGTTTTTCTGGTTTCACAAAAGCCACAATACATGATTGCCAATATTTCCAACCTTTAGTTTTAATACCCGCAGCTTGACGAATTGGAGATTTTGAACCATCAGCAGCCACTAACAATTTACTGCGAATTGTTTGGGTTGTTCCGTTAATTTTGATGTTAATTTTAACTATGTCTAACTGATTTTCTGTATTAATAACTTCGGCGGGACAAAGATAAGTTACATTTTCACAACTTTGCACAAATTCCTGTAAAGGTGCTAACAGT
>JANMGZ010000147.1:0-6147 GCA_031374905.1 Dolichospermum sp. OTE_70_metabat_362_sub | reverse complement strand
AAAATGAATATCCAACGTAAATATAGTTTACCTAATTGTACCCTGCTCCTAGAAGGGTTAAGTGATATGACACGGACTGCTAACTTTCAAGAATTGCGTCCTGAACTATCTATATTAGTCAATGCCGAATGTCACATATCTAGTTACACTCAACCCATAGTTGGGGGAAGAGAGTTTTTTGAAAGCTTAGTTAGAGCCGTCAGTGCCTACGCTCAACAATTTCTAAGCAATATATCTAATCCCCAAGTTCAGAATCATCATTCAGAGTTAGTCCAATTCCAAAAAATTGACAGCAATAGCCACAGATTAACTATTCACTCGGAAATCACAGGAGACAACCTAGGGGTAAACACCAATCAAGGACAACCCATTCAAATTATCCTGAACACAGTTCAATTATTTGATTTAGTTGAAGCCGTAGATCAATTTTTTGCTGATAGCCAAACATTGCCAGAATTATCCCTAGAACTGCACCCAGTTACTCGCAGTTATGGCGGTTCTAATCAAATCTTACTCAAACAAGCAATCCCAGCCACCATCGGTGTATCCAGTCTAGCCGTAGCTGCATTGGCCTTTAGTTTAATTCCTGCACCTCAAACCCGTCCACCGGAAATCAAACCAGAGGATCAATCCAGCACTTCTATACCTATAGCAACCGCAACTCCTACAACTATACCCACAGCAACCGCAACTCCCTCAACTACACCCACAGCAGCCGCAACTCCTACCACAATTCAAGATTTAGAAACACTTTTAAAGACAGTTCCAGAAATCACAGATCCATCTCAATTGCGGGCATTAAATCGCCAAGTTTATAATCAAATTCATCCAGCTTGGACAGAGCGCTCAGACTTACCAGAAAATTTAGTCTATCGCTTAGGTGTCGCTGCCGATGGTAGTATCGTTGGTTATAAAGCAGTCAATCAGAAAGCCAGTGATGCTATCGAAAAAACACCACTGCCTAAACTGCTCTATAATCCTGCTAATCGCGTCCCCAATGAACCTATTGCTCAATTCAAAGTCGTATTTACCAAAAAAGGGTTTCTAGAAATTAGTCCCTGGCTAGGATACGCTAAAACACCAGAAGTAACTGGTGAAAAAATCACTGATACCAGTAAAACCAAAGAATTAAATCAAAAACTGTATAGTGCAATTCGTCAAAATTGGAGTGTTACACCCACTTTTGCCAGCAATTTAAAATATCGGGTAGCAGTCAATAAAGAAGGTGTGATTGCTGACTATGAACCCCTTAACCAAGTTGCATTTGACCATTTCCGAGAAACACCTCTACCCCAAATGTTTCAATCAGTTTACGGCTCAAATGTAGCCGCATCTAACAATAAAGAACCTCTAGCTCATTTTAAAGTAGTCTTTACCCCTAAAGGTGAATTAGAAGTCACTCCTTGGAAAGGATATAAATAACTGGGAATTAATTCCTGTTATTTATGTGAAAAATCAAAAAGAACATCATTTAAACGGTACGACAATTGCCTCTTTAGAAAAACATAATCAAGATGATGATGCTCCCGAAAAATTTCATCTTTAGTCAGCTTTAGCTTACTTTTGCTATGAGCCATGGCTTCGCCACGCAGGCTATCAGAATTCATTCTGAGGCGGACTTAGGGGCAATGGTAATATTTAAACCCACCTGGGAATGAATTTCCAATTTAAATCCGCCTGGGAATGAATTCCCAGTCTAATAACAAAAGTTTGCTCAAGCCGACTATGATTTATGATTTGTTTTGAACATTTAGAATAATAAATAGATTATATTTATGGCTTTGTGGAGGCTTTATTATCATCTTGTTTGGGCGACAAAAGAGCGTCAGCCATTAATTACCAGCGAACGGGAAGGAAAACTTTACAGTTACATTATTAGCAAAGCCGATGAAATGGGTACTATTATTCATGCTATTGACGGCATAGAAAATCATATTCATGTAGTCGCTTCTATTCCTCCAAAAATTTCCATTTCTGATTTTGTGCAAAAAATTAAAGGCAGTAGCACCCATTATATTAATCATTTATCTCCTAGAGAAGATATGTTTGTCTGGCAAAGAGGATATGGAGTTTTTTCACTGGGGAGAAAACAACTAGAACAAGCTGTTATGTATGTGAAAAATCAAAAAGAACATCATTTAAACGGTACGACAATTGCCTCTTTAGAAGAACATAATCAAGATGATGATTCTCCCGAAAAATTCCATCTTTAGTTAGCTTTAGCTTACTTTTGCTATTAGCCTTAGAATTCATTCTGAGGCGGACTTAGGGGCAATGGTAATATTTAAACCCGCCGGGGAATTAATTCCCAATTTAAACCCGCTTGGGAATGAATTCCCAGTCTAAACCCGCTAAGTGCGGAGTGAAAACAAGCACGGAAAATACGAAAAAACCAGATCCCCGACTTCTTCAAGAAGTCGGGGATCTTAAAATTGGGGATCTGAAAATCAAAAATTCAATTCTTTAGTTTATATAAAATCACATTTAAGTTATGAAATTCCCTTTCTAAGATAGAAGCAGGAACATCACCTCACCGCAAACTACTAGGAAGTAACCAATATGAATCAAATATCAGAATCTTTAGATTTGTCCACAGATAAAGCTTTAGATCGTGATTGTACAACATTATCCCGCCACGTCCTCCAGCAATTACAAAGCTTTGGACCCGATGCTCAAGATTTAAGTGCGCTGATGAATCGCATCGCATTAGCGGGTAAATTAGTTGCCCGTCGCTTGAGTTGCGCTGGTTTAATGGAAGGGGTTCTAGGATTTACTGGAGAAGTCAACGTCCAGGGAGAATCCGTCAAAAAGATGGACGTTTATGCCAATGAAGTATTTATTTCCGTCTTCAAGCAAAGCGGCTTAGTTTGTCGTCTCGCTTCCGAAGAGATGGAAAAACCCTACTATATCCCCGAAAACTGCCCCCTTGGTCGTTATACGCTCCTTTATGACCCCATTGATGGCTCATCTAACACAGATAACAATCTCAGTTTAGGTTCTATCTTTGCCATTCGTCAGCAAGAAGGAACAGATATTGATGGTGAAGCGAAAGATTTACTTACAAATGGCCGTAAGCAATTAGCAGCGGGATATATTCTCTATGGACCAAGCACTATGCTGGTTTATACCATAGGTACAGGTGTACATTCATTCATTCTTGACCCTAGCTTAGGTGAGTTTATTCTCTGTCAAGAAAATATCACCATGCCAAACCACGCCGCTACTTATAGCGTTAATGATGGCAACTTCTGGCAATGGGATGAATCTTTTAGAGAATATATCCGTTATGTTCATCGCACTGAAGGTTATAGTTCCCGTTACAGTGGCGCAATGGTGAGCGATATTCACAGAATTTTATTACAAGGTGGGGTATTTCTCTATCCCGGAACACTACAAAAACCAGAAGGTAAATTACGTCTCTTGTATGAAACTGCACCTTTAGCATTTTTAGTTGAGCAAGCTGGAGGTGTAGCAAGTACAGGAACAATGGATATTTTAGATGTAGTCCCCACCAAACTGCACCAGCGGACACCCTTAATTATTGGTAGTAAAGAAAATGTGGCAAAGGTGATGTCTTTTATCAAAACAGGTAATTAGACAAAACCCTGATTAATTAAAAATCAAACTTCATGTTCTAAATAGAGCAAATAAAAGAAAAAGAGTCGGTTAAAACCGACTTTAGCTATTAGACAGGGAATTTATTCCCTGGATTCTAAATTCACTAAATTCTGGACTCTAGATTCTATACCCCATATACCTGCAACAATCAGTCCGTGTCTTTTCTGTGTCATTCATGAACTCTTTAAAAGGTAAAGTCAAGCTATTCTCACCTGTAGAGGGAATTGGGGTAATTGGCAAAGATTATAACCTCAACCCCAATCCCAAATCCCAAATCTAAAATCTAAAATCCTATGGTCAGTTTATTAGAAAATCCATTGCGTGCCGGTCTACAGCAGCAAGGGATGCCCGAACCACAAATAATTGTCATCTTTGGCGCGTCTGGAGACTTAACTTGGCGGAAGTTAGTCCCAGCACTATACAAATTGCGGAGAGAAAGACGGATTCCCGCAGAAACCACCATTGTGGGCGTAGCCCGGCGAGAATGGAGTCATGAATACTTCCGTGAGCAGATGCAAAAAGGCATGGAAGAAGCTCATGCTGGTGTAGAACTGGGTGAACTATGGCAAGACTTTTCTCAAGGTTTATTTTACTGTCCTGGGAATATAGACGACCCAGCCGGCTACCAAAAACTCAAAACTCTATTAGCTGAACTAGACGAAAAACGAGGAACACGGGGAAACCGGATGTTCTATCTTTCCGTCGCGCCTAACTTCTTCCCAGAAGCTATTAAGCAAATGGGATTAGCGGGAATGCTAGAAGACCCCGACAAACATCGTTTAGTCATCGAAAAACCCTTTGGACGTGATTTAGCTTCCGCCCAAAACCTCAACCAAGTAGTCCAAAAGTTTTGTAAAGAAAACCAAGTTTATCGCATTGACCACTACTTAGGTAAAGAAACAGTCCAAAACTTGCTGGTTTTCCGGTTTGCAAATGCCATTTTTGAACCTTTGTGGAATCGGCAATTTGTTGATCATGTCCAAATTACTGTAGCTGAAACCGTTGGTGTGGAAGACCGGGCTGGGTATTATGAAAGTGCCGGCGCACTGCGGGATATGTTACAAAACCACCTCATGCAGCTTTACTGTTTAACGGCAATGGAAGCGCCCAACGCCATGGATGCTGATAGTATCCGCACAGAAAAAGTCAAGGTGCTACGAGCTACCCGTTTAGCTGATGTTCATGATTTATCAAAATCAGCAATTCGTGGTCAGTATAGTGCCGGCTGGATGAAAGGTCAACAAGTGGAAGGGTATCGCAATGAACCAGGAGTTAATCCTGAATCCACTACCCCCACCTATGTGGCAATGAAATTTTTAGTAGATAATTGGCGTTGGAAAGGTGTTCCTTTTTACCTAAGAACTGGCAAGCGGATGCCCAAAAAAGTCAGTGAAATTGCCATTCATTTCCGCGAAGTTCCGGCGAGAATGTTCCCCTCCGCTTCTCAACAGGCTAACCCCAACGTTTTGACCATGCGGATACAACCAAATGAAGGTATTTCCCTCCGGTTTGATGTGAAAATGCCTGGCGGTGATTTCCGTACTCGTTCCGTAGATATGGATTTTAGCTATGGTTCTTTTGGGATTACAGCTACAA
Source organism: Dolichospermum sp. OTE_70_metabat_362_sub (assembly GCA_031374905.1). Lineage (GTDB taxonomy): Bacteria > Cyanobacteriota > Cyanobacteriia > Cyanobacteriales > Nostocaceae > Dolichospermum. The sequence goes on along the minus strand of JANMGZ010000147.1, from coordinate 933 downwards.
GCGACGCTTATGATCGTCTCTTCCTTGATTGTATGATGGGCGACCAAACTCTATTTACAAGAGCAGACGAAGTAGAAGCAGCTTGGCAAGTAGTTACACCAGCCCTATCTGTATGGGATTTACCCGCAGATCCAGCAACCGTTCCTCAGTATGAAGCTGGTACATGGGAACCAGAAGAAGCAGAACTATTAATTAACCAAGACGGCCGCCGCTGGCGCAGACTTTAAGTATTTAGGTAATGGGTAATAGGTAATGGGTAATGGGCAAAGAGATATTACCAATTACCAATCACCAATTACCAATCACCAATTACCAATCACCAGTTTTTCACTCACAATCCAAAATTAACTATGATTTCCCAAGCACCAACAATTTATTCTTTGCAAGCACCCAAGGATGTTTCCCTCAGCGAAATTGAAGTGGAACTTACTAAAGTTTGGCAAAGTTACGGTATTCAAGGGGAAGACGGTGGTTTACCCGCTGCTACCCGCGCTACAACATTTACTTTGGTGGTTTACGAACCTGAAGAAACCCAGTATTTATTAACTGCGACCGGTTTTTATAATGGTCCTGTTGATGGTATCTTGGGACCCCAAACCAAAACAGCATTACAGGAAGTACAGAAAAAGCATCATCTTCCAGAAACTGGTACTGCTACACCAGCAACTCTCACTGCTTTACGGCAAGAATACTTCCAAAAGCAGCACACCGGACCAAAGGGAGATAGTCACGGTACAGCGATGGGCTATACTTTTAGTCCTACCAGTCCCACTATTGCTGATGAAATTGCTATCCGTAACCCTTGCCGAATCATTGCTTTATGTCCCATTGCTGGAGATGATGAAGGGGTAAAGGCACAAGTTTCTGCCTATTGTCCTATTCAAAAGCAGTCTTCTAGCACTCTTGTTTGCTGTGAATATATTACTCTCACTG
>JANMGZ010000044.1:0-19647 GCA_031374905.1 Dolichospermum sp. OTE_70_metabat_362_sub | reverse complement strand
GTTTCGCAAATCTGCATCCACTAATAACACCTTGCGTCCTATTTGGGAGATGGAAAATGCTAAATTAGCAGCTACTGTTGATTTACCTTCTTTGGGGACAGAACTAGTGACAACAATCACTTTGACAGATTGGTGATTATTAAAATATCTCAAATTGGTTTGCAACATCCGAAAAGATTCACTCACATAAGAGTCCGGTCTACTTCTGACAATGATCTCAGGAATGTCGCTGCCATTATCAAACGGTGGAATGTAAGCCAGTAGCTTATGACCCAGTAAATCTTCCGCAGACTTGCTTGTTTTGATAGTTTTATCCATTTTTTCCAAAGCAAAGGCTGTACCAGCGCCCAGCAACAGCCCGCCCAGCAATCCTTGGAGTAAATTAATATACTGACGGCTTTTAATTGGTCCACCAGGCATATACGCAGGTGTTAGTATAACCGCATTACTGACTTGCATATTTTCAGCTACTTGCAATTCCTGATATCTATCCAGAAGATTTTTATAGCTAGTTTCAGTAGCGTTGATTTCCCGTTCTATCTGACGTTGTTGTAGTTCAAGTTGTGGTAATAAAGCAGCCCTTTCTTGATAGAATTTAATCGCACTAGCCAAGGACTGCAACTGCACCTGTAAAATTAATCGTTGTGCTTCAGCGCTAGAATAATCATTGAGAAGATTTTGTTGTGAACCTTGACCACGCAGGGGAATAATATCCTTGGCTTCACGTATTTGATTCAATCGTCCGACATTACCTACCAAACTTTTTTCAATACCATTTTTGAGTTGTTTGTTCAGAACCTCTACTTGTTCTCGGAGATTAAGTACAGCAGGGTGAGTATCAGTTAAACGTAACCTTAATAATTCTAGTTTTTGTTGGGCATCTTGTAACTGTTGAAGAATTGGACTGACATTGGGTGACTCACTCACAAAACCAGAAATTAAAGCTTGCTGTGCAGTTATATTAAATAACCGCCGCAGAGATTCCATCTTGGCTGTTTGCACAGATAACGCTGTCCTGGTTTCTGATAGTTGTTTATCTAAATTTGCAAGAACAGTCACAGTAGATGATGCTTCTGCGGCTAAATCTAATATTCTGTTTTGCCGTTTGAAGAGTTGCAATTTTTTCTCAGAAATCTCCAATGCAGCTTTTCTTTTTGGCAACTGTTTAGCAATAAACTCCCTAGCAGACTTGCTTTGCATCCGATTGGCATTGATATCATTCTCTATATAGACTGCCATTGTAGCATTAACAATTTTCGCCGACTCTCCAGGATTTGTACTTGTGTAATATACCTCTATAATATCAGTGCCTTCTATGTTTTTAACATCTAAATCTTTTAAAAAAACTAGAGGGTTTAAGTTGAGTTTGAGCGTATTGATAGTTTTTTCCGCTAGAGGGATGGAACGTAATACTGCTACTTCTGTTCCCAGTGGTCTGCCAGTAACAGAACTATCTAGTTGCCCTAATTTACTGCCTACCCCTGTCAGGGAAGAGGTAGAATTCTTTTTCAGCACTAACTGACCTGATGCCTGATAAATAGGTGTTTCTTGGACGGTTTTAAAAATACTCAAGCCCAAAAGAATAAAGAAAACTATAGAAACAGGCAACCAGCGACGTTTGAGGATAATCCAGTATTGTAAGTAATCTTGCATATATTTACTGACCTATTCCGATAGGCGGGTTTAATACAGATACAGAAAAATTGATTGTATCATCTTTCCTGAAGTAAGTCCCATGCCTTAGCCTAAAAACTTCAATTATTCAAATTTCCGGAAAAAATAGCTTAAAAGCAGTTAACAAATATAAATTTTTGATGAAGTTACTTGACTCGTTGTCTAACGATACTTTACATTCATTGCTAGAGATAACCGAATGTCTCCGAAAACATCGAGACCACTATCTAGTGTTATTGCTGTCAATGTATAAAAGTAATCTTAGTTGGGTCTAACTTGCCCTCGCAGATTATTTAGTTAAATGTTTGTGTAAATTTTTAGGTCAAGGAAAAAATTCATGAAACTATCTCGTATTCTGCCATTAGTTGGTGGTGCTGCTTTAGCGGCTTTAGCTGTTGGATTTGAAAAGCCAGCACAAGCTTTGACTTTCAATGTTTATACAAGTGAGGCTGCTTTCCAAGCTGCTGTAGGTCCCACACAAGTTGAAGACTTCCAATCCTACGCTCCTCAGACTTTCGCATCGGGTGTTCCTTACTCATTCACTGGGTTTGATTTTACAAGTACCCCCGGAACTGCTCCAGGTTCAACAGCAGGGATTGTCCCAGCTGGTGGAGCGGGTAGTCCAAATGGATCTGCTTATTTAGGTTGGGGAGCTAGTGGCTCTGGTGGCGGTCCAAGTTCTATATTTACCTTTGCTGGACCACAGGCAGCATTCGGTTTTCAATACAGAAATACTGACCCTACAGACAGTTATAATCTGACGATTGCCGGCAGTTCCTTTCCTAACGTACTTACCTTTTCTAGTACAGGGTTTATTGGTGTAGTCGCTACTGACGGATTTTTCTCAGTTGCTGACTTAGCATACGGTGCCAGTGGTGGTATTAATGATCCGGCTGGTATAGACAACGTCTACACTGCTACCACAGCAGTTGGTTCTGTTCCTTTCGACATCCCCGGCGGCGCAACCATTCCCGCAATTGGCTCTTTACTAGCCTTGGGCGCAATGAGAAAAGCGAGAAAGAGCCTAGCATCAAAAGCTATTGCTAACTAGGATCTAGCTTTCCACTACTTCACGATTAAAGGCAATTTAGCTATAATCGTGCCGGCTAAAATTTTTTGTGGTGCGGGCATCTTGCCCGCTAATAATACAAGGACGGGCAAGATGCCCATCCCACAAAATTGGATAATCTTTTTTGTGGAGTTCTCTAAGGTATTGTCAGAAGATATAAAAATTTGATTTGATTCTTAAAAAGATACGCAAAGTGTGTTAGCGACAGCATAACACAGCATTACTGAGATTTTGTGCATTAGACATCTCCAGAAAATAATGTAGAGACGTTCCATGGAACATCTCTACAAGGGTTTTAGAAAACGCATATTTAATTTCTACAAGATGTCTATTACGGATTTTATCTTAATGCCCCCTATTATTCTTAATAGTGACAAAAAGCTATAAGATATAATTTGATTAACTTTTAGAATAACTTTCTCACTAAAGCAATGAAAGCAAAGAAAACTGAAAAAACTCCTCGAAAACCTATAGAAATCAACAACTTCATTGAAAAGCGTTCCTTTAGCTTATTGCGATTTATCGGTTATGCCTTACTCATATTTTCCATAGTTGATTACCTAGCTATTCTCGTACCGCCTAAACTCACAGATCCGAATTGGGAATTACAGGCAATTGCTCAAATGGTAGATCATGTTTGGAGCATCTTACTAGGATTGACATTTATCTTTTTATTCAACGAAACCAGCGTTATTAAAGTTAGACAAATAGCTCTACTAAAACTCTTATCTTGGCTATCCTTATTCATAGGTATATTCTATTTATTAATGCTGCCTTTAGGAGTTAATAACAGTCTGACGATTTATAGAACTATTAACAATCAATTTACAACTCAACAATCACAGCAAAAAGAGCAGATTCAAAAAATTACAGAAGGATTGAAAAATATCACATCTTCTGAACAACTAACTAAAATAGCTGCAAATTTAAAAATTACCATAGAACCTAACTCCAAGCCATCTCCTCAAGAATTAAAAAATAAAATCTCCCAGCAAATTCAAACTTCTGCCCAAACTGCTATCAGTGCTGCTAATGGAGCCAAACGAGAACAAACTAAAACCCTGATTAAAGCCGCAGCAAAAATCAATCTAGGTACAATCATCTCAGGAGTTTGTTTTATTGTCCTCTGGAGATTAACTGATTGGTCTCGCAAAGTTGATAAAAATCTTTCATAAGATGGTGCATAGAAATGATAATTAAACCAAAAATCACTGCCGTTAAAAAAGAATTTTTAACTCAGCTAACACCATTATTACAAACCCAATGGTTTTATCTATTGGGTATTTTTACAACCTTGGGAATTTGGCATTTAGATATCATTTCAAATCACCCACTTGAGAGTGAAGAAATAACTTTCTATGCGCTGTATTGGGGAGGTATTTTATATTTACTATGGCAAAATCGCCATCAAGAAAATACTCCTAGTTGGTTTTCTAGCTGGTTAGGTTTAGGACTATTATTCATAGTTATCTTTAGACCTATTCATCTTTGGCATTTGGATTTAGTTCTATTTCGTTTTGCTCCCATAGTTGCCGGCTTAGGGTTAGGATTACTCTCTTTTGGTTTTGCAGGATTAAAACAGCATTGGCGGTTATTTGGATTATTATGCTTAATGCTTTTCCCCTTTGCCTTCATCAATGAAATCTTTAATTCTCGCCTCCATTTTAGTGAATTAACAGCCACCATATCGGCCTTTCTACTTCACTATATCGGCTTTCAAGCAGTTCATGTGGGTGACTTAGTAAAACTCCCTAGCGGTCAAGTCAGAGTTATCTATTATTGTACAGGTGGTCTATTAATAGTGTGGCTGCTGAAACTGACATTGTTAATTATATTAACTGTTTTTCCCCTAACTTGGCGACAAAAATTTTTATTACTCCTATCTGCCATTAGTGTTGGCTTTTTTATCGGTTGTATTCGTGTAGCCTTATTAGCTGTGATTGCCAATAACAAAAGCCTATTTGATTATTGGCATGGCTACACAGGTGGGGGCATATTTATGACCATTGCCACCATTGCTTACGCTTTTTTATGTAGTTGGATATTACCAATAGATAATTTATCTCCAGAAAAACATGAACTTTTGGAGAAACAAATCATCCAGCCAAAACGTCGTTTATTTTTAGTGGGGACTTGGTTAGGAATTATTCTCACTGTCATATCTTTAATTGCTACGAGAAAGTCCCTTAGTAATCCTAACCTTTTACCAGAACAATTTGCCCTAAATAAGTGGCAACAAACTAAGTTTACTACGTTGCCAACGCAGAAAATATATTTGGATGAACAAAGATTTTTTACAGTTCAATCTGGTAAAGACTATAACTACATTCGTAAAAATCAGCAACTACAATTACAAATTCGTTACATAATTAATACCAGAGGTAATCAAAACCCATTTTTAGATGGCAAAAAGCAAGATTCAATCAAAAATATTCACAAGCAGGTAATATTTTCACCTAAAAACGGGTACTATATTATATATGAGGATAGTAAGCAAGCTTATCTCACAGCTTGCGTCAATTCTCGTGGAGGTAGTACCGTTGACTCCAATCAATTCATGCAGAATCGCTATAAATATGACTTGAATATAAACCGGGTTTTACCTTGGCTTTTTGGTCAAGATGTGCTAAGAGATGATCGCTGTTTATGGACACAGTTATCTGTTCCTTTAAATGGAGTTTCACCTAGTAGTATCTATCCAGTTTTAGAGTCAGTTTTATTAGAAAATTACCCGAAATGGCAATCTTTATTGCTAGAGTCTTAGGTTTTTATTTGTGGTAATTTATGAAATTGGATTCACACAATTAAACTTAACCTTTACAAATTGATCCCCCTAAATCCCCCTTAGAAAAGGGGACTTTGAGGAATTTAACCCGTCTTTTTAAGGGGTAATTTGAAGAATTTAGCCCCCCTTTCTAAGGGGGGTTGGGGGGATCAAGTCAGTATCTAACATCACAAACAAAAACTTTTCAAACAACCTCTTAGCACTGCTTGACCTAAATCAACCTACTCAATCTACAAGACAAAAAAGCTTAATCACCCAGGTAATTTTACTAAGGAGTTAGCAAAATGCTCAATAACAATAATATTCGTATTATTCATTTATCTAAATATTATCCACCCGATAGAGGCGGTATGGAAACCCATATCCAAACCCTGGCTAGAACTCAAGCTTCTATGGGTGCAGAAGTTCATGTAATTTGCGTCAATGGATTTGATAAACAAGGACATTTAGCAACTAAAACTAGAACGGTTTACGAAACGGATGGTAATGTTAAAGTTATCCGTCTTGGTCGGCTTTTATCAGTAGCCAGATTTGATATTTGTTCAGGACTATGCAAAGAAATCGGCAAATTTATCAACCAACCAAATACTATATTTCATCTCCATACTCCTAATCCAACTATGCTCATGGCTTTAACTATGCTGCGGAGGACAATACCTTTAGTAATTACTCATCATAGCGATGTAATCAAGCAAAAGATATTGAAATATGGATTACGTCCTTTTGAACATTTAGTTTATCATCAAAGTTCAAAAATTTTAACTACCAGTTCTCAGTATATTCAAGGCTCAAAATTTCTCCAACTTTATCGTCAGAGATTGAGTGCGCTACCACTAGGCTTAGATATTGAACCCTATACCCAACCCCATGAAAAGTCCCTGGCTTATAGTCGAGATTTAAAGCAAAAACACGGAGATACAATCTGGCTGGCTGTCGGGAGATTGGTCTATTACAAGGCATATCATATAGCTATTGAAGCCCTAAAAAGAGTACAGGGAAAACTCGTCATTATTGGAGTTGGACCTTTAGAATCAGAACTAAAAGCACTAGCGCGAAAACTAGAAGTTGAAAACCGAATTGTCTGGTTAGGTCATGTAAATGAGCATAAACTTGTAGGAGCTTATCATGCCGCAAAGGCTCTATGGTTTCCTTCTAACGTCCGCAGTGAAGGCTTTGGCTTAGTTCAGGTAGAAGCAATGGCTAGTGGTTGTCCTGTGATTAATGCCGATATTTGCTGTAGTGGAGTTCCTTGGGTGAGCCGTCATGAAAAGGAAGGTTTAACAGTACCTATCAACGATTCCGTGGCTCTTGCGGAAGCTGCAAACCGTCTACTCTTAGAACCTGGACTGCGGAAGAGACTCGTCAAAGCCAGCCAAACCCGGGCGGAATACTTTAATCATATTTCCATGGCTGAACGGAGTTTAGATATATATGACAAAGTTTTGAGTCAAGAATTCAACTATGGCAGAATGGAACAAGTAGGAAATTTACTATGAAAATTCTGCATATTTCCGCTGGAAATTTGTTTGGCGGGATTGAAACCCTATTTGTGACTTTAGCGAAAGAGCAAAGTTTATGTCAGCAAATGCAGCCTCAATTTGCTTTATGTTTTGAAGGTAGATTAGCTGAAGAACTGGAAAACTTAGGCACTAAAGTACATCAATTGGGTAACGTTAAAATCAGTCATCCTTTGACAGTTTGGAAAGCCAGAAATCAACTTCAGCAAGTCCTCAAACAAGAACAATTTGATGTAGTAGTTTGTCATGCTTGCTGGCCACAAGCAGTGTTTGGCTCAGTTGTCAAAGCTAATAATATCCCGCTTGTCTTTTGGTGTCATGATGTTGTGAATGGCAAACATCCTGTAGAACAGTTAGCAAAGTTAATTTCCCCAGATTTAGTGATTGCTAATAGTCGTTACACTCAAAGGGCTGTACCAAACCTCTATCAAACTTACTCGGAAACTGTTTATCTACCTGTAGCTGCTCCACAGTTTAGTAATTATCCCTCAATTCGTCATGCTATCAGAACTGAACTCAATACCTGTGATGATGCCATAGTTATTATCCAAGCATCACGTTTAGAACGCTGGAAAGGTCACAGTTTGTTAATCTCAAGTTTAGCAAAACTGCGAGAACTCCCAGGTTGGGTATGTTGGTTAGCTGGGGGAGCGCAACGTCCCCATGAATCTGAATATCTCCAAGAACTGAAAAATCAAACACAGGAACTTGGTATTAGTGAACAAATTCGATTTTTAGGACAACGTTCTGATGTACCATCTTTGTTAGCTGCTGCTGATATTCACTGTCAGCCCAATACTGGACCAGAACCTTATGGGATTGCTTTTATAGAAGCCCTCTATGCAGGTTTACCAGTGGTAACAACCGCTATGGGTGGGGTGATGGAAATTGTTGATCAAACCTGTGGGCGCTTGGTTGCTCCTAATGATATTAATGCCTTGAGCGATATTTTAGCAACATTAATTACTAATCCTCTGGAAAGAGGAACATTAGGATCTGGGGGTAAGTCCAGGGCTGAGTATCTCTGTAATCCTGAAAAGCAGCTAAATCGGGTTTACAATCTCCTTTCTCAAGTTGTTAAACAGAAGGTTGCAGCATGATCTTATCAGATGTTGGAGATGTTGAAAATAGGGCTAAACAAAGCCTTGGAGCTAGTGGCGACCATATCTATCAAATGGTAGCCAGAACAATAGCACAACGACATTCTGGGGGTGGTGTATTGGTAGATATGGGTTGTGGTCGAGGAAAACTTTCTTTATTTGTCAATGACATCTTTAACTGTTATTTTGGGGTAGATGTTGTCCGCTATGGTGATTTACCAACACAGATAGAATTTATCCCCTTAGATTTAGATATAGGCAAAGCACCTTTACCCGATGGATGTGCTGATGTAGTCTGTGCTGTGGAGGTGATTGAACACTTAGAAAACCCCCGAGCTTTTGTGCGAGAGTTGGTAAGGTTAGCCAAACCCGGCGGATTGGTGATTGTGACTACACCGAATCAGTTAAGCTGGTTGAGTAAATTAACCTTAATTCTCAAAAATCAATTTAATGCTTTTCAAGAAGCACCTGGTCTTTATCCTGCCCATATAACTGCTTTATTAGAAATTGACTTAATTAGAATTTTTTATGAATCTGCTTTAACTAATATACAAATAGATTACACTAATTCTGGTCGTCTGCCTTTCACACCTTGGCGCTGGCCAGAAAATCTAGGTTTTCGGGGTCGGGCTTTTAGTGACAATGTTCTTTGTGTGGGTCAGAAATTAAAAGTTCAAGGCAATTAAATCGGCTTTATAGTCTCCATTGTGAGTTAAATGCGAGAACTAAAAATAAGATTGAAAATAAATTTGTATCACCAAGGAAATTTTACATGGTAGTAGACTTGGGCAAAAAATGGCTCCGTGATTTGTTAATACCTCTTGATTATTGGCGTTACTTATTATGGCGTATATCTCGTAGCAAGAAGCAAATAACAGTTAAGCTTGCAGAATCAGAAAAAATTATTATCCGTCCTTTACCTACAACTGATCTAGCTACAGCTTGTGAGATTTTTTTAGATGAAGCTTATGATAAACCAATTGAAGTTCCGGAAATTTTACCGCAATTAATTGTTGATATTGGTGCTAATGTTGGCTATTCTATTATTTATTTTGCCCACAAGTACCCAAATGCTAATTTGATCGCATTTGAGCCACATCCTGCACATATAGAATTAATTAATCAACATTTAAAAATTAATAAACTTTCCAATAGAGTTGATGTTTTAGGAAATGCAATTTCTAATAATAATGCTGATCTTTTTCTTAATAACAAGGGCTGTGAATCAACTGTTATAGAAACTTTTGAAGATGATTGTTTACAAATTAAAGTTTGTGATTTTTTTACCTGGGCAGGAACAAAAACAATTGATTTGCTAAAAATGGATATTGAGGGAGGTGAATATGCAATTCTCAATGATCAACGTTTAGAAACAGTAAATATTCGTACTATTGTCTTGGAATGGCATAATACAAAAGAAATTTTTAATGGGTATCAATGGTGTTCAGATCGATTAACTGCTGTAGGTTATAAAGTTATAGATGGCAAACTTAGGTATGCTAATGCAGGAATCCTTTGGGCATGGAAATGAAAATGCAGAAATTATATTTGATAAATTCGACCTTTCCTCCTCAAATATCTGGAGTTGGTGACCATACTGCTTTTCTTGCAGCAGAATTAGCAAAAATATTTGAAGTTAAGGTTTTAGTATCATACGAAGTTGAACCTACAGTATCAAAGGGAGAAGTTGACACTTTCCCGAAATTTAAACTGGAACAAATATTCAGCTATGTAAAACCGCAGAGTTTTTTGTCCATAATTAAATTTATTCAAGCAGATCCACCTGATTGGGTGATCCTGCAATATGATCCCTTTACTTATGGTACAAAGTTTGGGTTAAATCCATATATACCTTTAGCAATAAACATACTCAAACGTCTCTGTCCACAAGTCAAGATAGGAGTTATTGTACATGAATCATTTATACATATTCGCAATTGGAAACTAGCAGTATTATCGCAATTTTTGAAAGCACAATTGTGGTTAGTTTGCTGTGCGGCAGATGCAATTTTTACAGTTATAGAACCTTGGGTTGCCATACTAACTACTTGGTTTCCCAATAAACTCATTCAACATCTTCCAGTAAGTTCCAATATTCCCCAATTGTCCACAAATAGAGATGAAGTTAGAGCCAGCTTAGGTATTTCACCACAAACCATAGTTCTTGGGTTATTTGGACGGGTTCAAAGAGTACGTAGATTAGATCATATAATCAAGACTGTGAAAAAAATTCAGGCGCAAGGGTTGGATGTTTTAGTTATGTATATTGGACATGATTGTGCTGGAGCAAAATCTGGTTTAATGGATCTACCTTTATTAGCAGAGGGTCCATTTTCGCCCGAAGAAATTTCGTACCGATTTGCGGTGATGGATATTTATCTAGTGCCAATTGATGAAGGAGTATCAACACGAAATACGTCTTTTATGACTGGTATTCAGCATGGAATTCCAACTGTAGCAACATTCGGTCAATCTACAGACAGTGTATTGATGCGGGAACATGGAAAAGGAGTGTTTTTAGTTGATGTTGAAGCACCTGATGATTTTGCTAAAACAGCGTTAGATTTAGCCATAAATCCTCAACAACGAAAATTAATTTCTGATGGTGCAAAGCAATTATTTGATCGTGAATTTTCTTGGCAACAGGTTAGTTCAACATTATTGACTACTCTAGAATCTTTACCAAGACAAAAAGGAAGTTAATGATTTCCAAAACAAGCGAGTCTTTACCAAATACTTCTATCTGGACGCAACTAAACTGGACATGGGCGCACAGTTTCATTCTCATCCAGTTTACCCTTCAGTTATTACTATTGATTCCGCAAGTTGGTTTTTTCCGTCTACCAATGCGGGTTGCCTCATTTGCACTCAGTCTGTTGTTGTTAGTGCTGTTAAAGCCAGAAGTACGCAAACACCCGGCGACTACCCCGGTATTTATAGTGATGACAATCCTGCTGTTAGAGTTAGGTTTGCATCCTCAAATTAATTCTATTATGGCTGGGCTGGCTCAATGCGGGATGTATCTTGCCATTTTCGGTCCCCTATTTTGGATGAGAGGTGTAAAAATTACACCGATTGGGTTTGATAGCTTAATGTTTCTAATGTGGGGGATTCACACTCTCAGTTCATGTTTTGGAGTTTTGCAGGTGTACTTTCCTGAGAAATTTAATTTGTCTCTTTCCACAATTATTCAAAATGGTAAATTTGGCGGAGATGAGTTATTAATTACTTTAGCTAATGGCATAAAAGTGTATCGGCCAATGGGGTTGACTGACACGCCAGGAGGAGCGGCGACTGCTGGTTTTTATGCTTTGTTGTTTGGTGTTATTATTGCCATCAAATACAAAAATCCGATGTTACGGATTGCTGGCTTGGCTAGTGGTGCTATTGGGCTGTTTTGTGTCTATTTATCACAAGTCCGTTCTATTTTAGTATTAACTGCACTGTCTATGGTCTTTTTCGCGTTAGTCTTAATCAGAACAGCCCAAATTGCCCGATTGACGATGATGTTTTTCAGTGTAACAACTTTGTTTATGGCAACATTTTCTTGGGCGGTAGCAATAGGTGGCCAGTCTACTCTCACACGAGTATTTAGCTTATTTGCGGGTTCTGCTGACCAAGTATACAAGGAAAACAGGGGATTTTTTTTGCAGCATACTATTAATAACTTACTACCTGAATATCCTTTAGGGGCTGGTTTAGGGCGTTGGGGAATGATGAATAGCTACTTTGGTGATAACACTTATCTGGAGTCAAGACCTATTTATGTAGAAATCCAATGGACAGGCTGGTTATTAGATGGAGGTGTGCCACTGATACTTGCTTATGTTGCTGCACTATATTTAGCTTGTCTAGCTGCTTGGAAAATTGCTATTAATCTCAAATTAGGTGATTTTGCCCTTTGGGGTGGGTTGGTTTTTGCTTATAATATTGGTGCGATAGCAATTACTTTTAATTATCCCATTTTTAATAGTCAAGGAGGTATGGAATTATGGTTATTGAATAGCGCATTATTTGTAGCTGCTCATAATAATAAAACTTAAAAACAACCATCTTTAAAGTGTTGTGAGTTATTCAGTTGGATTCCAAACAATTCTCAAATGTATTTATGTTCAAATTTGAAAAACAGACAAATATAAATTCTACTTTTACAGACCTACCTGCTTATTCGCCATTTCATTATTTGCCAGAACAGACAGAAAGTATCCTTGACGTAGGCTGTAATGTAGGGATGGCTTTAAAGTTGGCTAGCGAATTGGGAATTAAAAAATTATATGGCATAGATATCAATACTCTGGCAATTGAACAAGCAAGAGAAAATTTAAAAGGAATTGATCAAGTTGAGTTGTATCATGATTCGGCAGATAAATTGCCATTCGCAGATAAAAGTATTGATGTAGTTACTTGTACTGAAGTTATTGAGCATATTCCATTTGATCTCCGTCCTCATCTCATAGGAGAAATTCACAGAGTTTTAGCTGATAACGGGAAATTAATTATTACTGTACCTGCACGGGGTATTTTTCACTTTTTAGATCCGGCAAATTTTCGGTTGATGTTTCCATACTTCTTCAATACTGCTAGTCAACTTATGGGAGGACAGGGACGAGATATAGGGTATGCTGGGCAAAAACACGGAATAGTTTGGCATCATCACTTCACAATGGAAGAACTCAATTCCTTAATTGAACCATTCTTTAATATTGATCATTTTCGCGGCAGAGGCTGCTTATTAAGTCCGATTTGTGATTGGTTAGTCTGGCCTTTCTATCGTAGTAACAACACAAATAATATTGTTTACAAAACAATCTCTCAAATACAAAATTGGGATATGTCTTGTAATTTTAGTTTGCCATTAGCTTACAATGTATTGATTGTTGCTGAGAAAAAATCTATTAATGATGATAGTTAAAAAAATAAATTTAATATGAAATCTTATCTTTTAGGAACAAAAAATAAAGGCAACGTATGGGCATAAGGCATGAAAAAAATTTTCATATCCACTCGCTGACATCAATTAGAGGAATTGCTGCTTGCTGGGTTGTGTTGTTCCATTTTTCGGAAGTTATGATCAGTTTGTTGCCAGAGTTATCAGTAATAAGTCCATTGATTTCTTGTGGATATCTTGCTGTGCCATTATTTTTCATCCTCAGCGGCTACGTACTATCACCCCGTTACCTCAGCACATTTACTATACTTACATTCAAAAATATTATTCAATTTGTCTATTTCCGTCTTGGTCGTATCTATCCGGTTCATATAGTTACCTTGATAATCTGTCTACTAATGACAGCACGTCAAGGGTGGCCGATTGATGAAGCACACTCTGTAGGCAAGTTTATCTTAAACTGCTTATTGCTTCATGCTTGGGATTATTCATTTAATTTAAGCTGGAATTATCCTTCATGGTCTATAAGTTCGGAATGGTTTGCTTATCTTTGCTTCCCATTACTTGCGGTGGTACTTCCTCGTCTCAAACGTACCTCACTACTTGTTCTTCTAATTATTGCTTGTGTTCTTTCAGTTTGGGTCTATGTAATTGAACAATCATTAGTATTCAAAGGAATCATTGTCATCATTCCAACTTTTACGGGTGGTGTAGTTCTCGCTATGTTTTGTCAGTCTTATAAAATATCGAGTGTTATTTTACGTTGGTTAGATAAAGGATGTTTATTATTGTTAACAGTCCTACCGTTTATTGTGGATGTCACTGAGTTGCGAATTGTAGTTTATATACTTTTGTTTTTTGCTATTGTTGCAATATTGGGGATAAGTGGTAATAACTCCTCATTATTTTGGCAAGCCAATCCGCTGGTATATCTTGGAGAAATTTCCTACTCGCTTTATATGACCCATACAATCACAATTACACTGATAACAAAGTTTTTACCACTTAAAACTGCAACTGAAAGTTCACTACTTGTTCGTTTTGCCTTTATCTTTGGTTGTCTTTTTATTATTCTGTTTTCAGCGTTGCTGATGTACTATTTAGTTGAAAAACCTTTCCGAACATTATCTCGTCAGGTACTCAAGTTTGGTGAATCTTAATGAAATTCTTTTATGAAATCTTATCTCCTAGTAACGGGTGATTTTGTCAAAACTGGTGGCATGGATAGAGCTAATTTTGCTCTAGCTGACTATTTAACAACAAAGGAAGAAAAGGTACATCTAGTTGCCCATAGGGTAGCTGACGATTTATTGACTAACCCTCATGTTAAATTTCATCCTGTGCCAAAATTAGCTAATTCTTATTTACTTAGCGGTCCCTTGCTGAATTGGATAGGATGCTGGCAAGCACAGCGTTTGCTAAAGGAAAATACTAGAGTTTTAGTCAATGGAGGTAATTGTCAATGGGGAGATGTTAACTGGGTACATTATGTTCATGCAGCTTATCAACCCGATTATCAAGTAGGTTTATTGCGTCGGTTGAAAGGTAAGGTTTCTCACCGGATGTTTTTAGATGCAGAAAAAAAGGCATTGACATCAGCCCGGTTAATTATTGTCAATTCCCACAGGACTAAACAAGATTTGATGGAGAAATTGGCAATACCCGAAGAAAAACTGCACGTGGTTTATTACGGTATTGATTCCCAGGTTTTTTATCCAGCGACACCAGCAGAACGGGCTATACTTCGTCAGCAGCTAGGATGGTCGCCAGATAAGACTATTGTAGTATTTATTGGGGCTTTAGCCGATCGCCGTAAAGGATTTGATACAGTATTTACAGCATGGCAACAGTTATCTAAATCCTCCGATTGGAATGCTGAGTTAGTGGTAGTTGGAGTAGGAGCAGAATTAACAGAGTGGCAAAATCGGGCGGCTATTGCTGGGATTACTAATATTCGATTTCTGGGCTTTCGGAATGATGTTGCAAATCTGTTACGGGCTGCGGACTGTTTGGTTGCTCCGACTCGTTATGAGGCTTATGGTTTAGGAGTACATGAAGCGCTATGTTGTGGTTTACCAGCTATAGTTAGTGCTAACGCTGGAGTTGCAGAACGCTATCCTCAGCAGTTGCAAGATTTGTTACTTCCTAACCCGGAAGATGCGGTAGATTTAGCAGCAAGACTGCAAAAATGGCGAACTGCTTGCAGCAGCGCTAGTTCCCTCCGGGACGCTACGCGAACGCTATCGCATCAAGAAGATTATAAAAAGTTAGTATTGTCTCTTTCCCAAGAGTTACGAGGTTATAGTTGGGACGACATGGCTGACTCTATTTTGCAAATAAGCTCATAAATTGCCCAAATGGTTTTCAGGTTATTATTTTAAATGAAGGAATATCAGAGGCTTAAAAATGAGTAACCAGTTAGCAGAAATTCTTGAGCGACTGAAATCTCACTTACGGGAAATTTATGGTGAGCGCTTAGTTAATATGATTTTATTTGGATCTCAAGCACGGGGAGAAGCTGCTAAAGATTCTGACATTGATGTTTTGGTGGTTCTGAAAGGAAATGTTAATCCAGGAGAGGAAATCAAAAGAACCAGCCTGATGGTAGCTGAGTTATCACTAGAGTATAACCAAGTGATTAGTCGTTTATTTGTGGATGAATCTCGATTTAATTCCTATAACAGTCCTCTATTGCAAAATATTCGGAGAGAAGGAATAGCATTTTGATCCCAGAACAGTTTGATTTATTACTCAAAGCCACTCAAAGTGTTTCTGCTGCTAAGGTTTTATTAGAAAACAATTATCCTGATTATGCTGCTTCTCGCGCCTATTATGGTATGTTTTACATTGCTCAGGCTTTCTTGATTGGTGAAAATATGTCTTTCTCTAGTCATGCTGGAGTAATTAGTGCTTTTGGACGAGATTTTGCTCGTACTGGTAAAGTCCCAATCGAATTTCATAGATTTCTTATTGATGCTCAAGATTTGCGTAATACTGGGGATTATGGACTGCTTAATGCTGTTTCTTTAGAGCAAGCAAATGAACAAATTATAAATGCGGAAAAGTTTATTCAGTTAGCAGAAAATTTAATTGATGCTTTTTAACTTGTTTGTCCATAGCTTCTGTACTAAATACTTTGTTTAGCTTGCTTCCCCGGAGGGTTAAGTCACAGCGATCGCATCAAGAGGATTATAAAAAGTTATGATTTTGAGATTTGAACGCCTCTTATTTTCGCTGCCTCATCCTTTAATTAACAGTCGTATTCGTTGTAAAATTGTGCAAAGATGGGGAGCAAAAGTAGGCTCTGGTGTATCCATTGCTCGTAAAGCCCGATTTTTCAATTCTCCTAATATTCAGATTGGCAATAATACAGCGATTGAGGATTGCTTTTTACAAGCTTGGGCTGCAATTTCTATTGGTAATAATGTCATCATTAATGAAGATGCCAAACTTTTGACTGGTAATCATAACTTGCATACCCCCAATTTTGAAGGTAAGTTACTGCCTATTACAATTGAAGATTATGCTTGGATAGCAACCAGTGCCATAGTTCTTGGCGGAGTTACAGTTGGTCGAGGTGCAGTAGTAGGGGCAGGTGCAATAGTCAGAGAAAATGTACCACCATTAGGAATTGTGATCGGTAATCCTGCTCAATTAGTCGGATTCCGTCGTTGTAGTGATTTTAATTACAATCCTAGTAGAGAGTCTTAATGCCGATGATGCCGTAATTTTAGTTGCAAAGAGTGAATAACTGATGCGGATAGCGCACTATATGAAAGGCTTAAATGATCCTGGGGGGATTGCTACCTATATCTATCGTCTGACTGAATCTCAATTAGCCGCAGGGCATAGGGTTTATTTATGCGATACTCGCCCTATTAATCTCAAATTAGTGGCAGAAGATTGTAAATTTATTGTTTGTGATGATGATGACTTATATCACCAGGCAGCATCATCCCAGTTAGATATTCTTCATCTACACACCTCTATTAGTAAGTCACCACCTCCAGGACTGCCAGTAGTGCGTACTGTTCATGGTCATAATCCCTACTGTCCTAGTGGCTCGCGCTATCTCCAAACCTGGCATCAACCATGCGATCGCACTTATGGATTGAGTAGTTGTCTCTGGGGTCATTTTGTAGATCGCTGCGGCAGTATTCGACCAGAAAATTTACGGCACGAATTTCAAAGTTTTTGGCAAGAAATGGGGAATCTCCAGAAACTGCCAGCGATCGCTAATAGTGAATTTGTCAGACAGCAAATGATCCGCGCTGGATATAATCCTGCCTTAGTGGAAATGCTCTATTTACCAGCACCGGAAATCCAAGATTACTCACTACCTCCGGATACAGATATTCCTCATTTTGTCTTTGTCGGCCGCATCGCCCCTCAAAAGGGTCTAAATTGGTTACTAAAAGCTCTAGCATTAGTTAAAGAGCCAATTCATCTTGATATAGCTGGTACAGGCAATCAAGAACAGGAAAACTTATTGATATCTCTAATCCATCAACTGAAATTGGAAGATAAAGTTACTTTTCATGGCTGGCTTGATTCAGTACAGGTCAGGCAACTCTTAAGAGCCGCAAGAGCCTTAATTTTTCCTTCTGTATGGCATGAACCTGCCGGATTTGTTAGCTTGGAAGCAGCGGCTATAGGCAGACCAATAATTGCGAGTCAGGTAGGGGGAATTCCTGAATATGTTGAGCGTCTTCAAAATGCTTTACTTGTGGAAGTAAATGATATTCATGGACTAGCAAAAAGCATAGAAAAATTAGCAAAAAATTGGTCTCTAGCCCAAGAAATGGGATTAAAGGGACAAGA
This sequence comes from Dolichospermum sp. OTE_70_metabat_362_sub, assembly GCA_031374905.1. GTDB lineage: Bacteria > Cyanobacteriota > Cyanobacteriia > Cyanobacteriales > Nostocaceae > Dolichospermum. Next base: position 1,793 of record JANMGZ010000044.1, on the reverse strand, counting down.
GATGGTAAAAGAATATTTTTTAATGGAAAACCATTTACAGAACTTAATGAAACTATATGATTTAGCTATTCGCAAGGAAAGTGAAAATTCTGGATGAGTTATTTTTGATAAATATCTAAATGTTTATTGACTACTTTTACCCAACTCAGAGTTTCTATCCACTCACGACAACGATTTTGGTATGTTGTATATTCTGTGGGAGATAGGTTAATTAGTTTGTTCAAAGCATCAGCGATCGCTTCCCCAGAGTTCTGCTTAACTATAAACCCAGTATGTCCATCCTCTACAAACTCATCCATTGCGCCAGCATTAGTACAGATAACAGGAGTCCCACAGGCTTGAGATTCTAGCAATGTAAAGCCCATTAATTCAGGAACTGGAGTATAGTCTCCATAGCAAGTAGTATGAACTGAAGGCAAAACCGTTACCATTGCTGTGCGATACTCATAAAGTAAACGCTGATCATCAGCATCATGAATAAATTCTACATTTAATCCATCTGCTAGATGTTTAAGGTCTTGGTAAAATTGGTCATTGTAAGTTTTACCAACAATTGTGAGTTTATAATCTGAATGATTTAGTAAGCGGAAGGCTTCTATCAAGTAGTTGATGCCTTTATGTGGCAAAATCCGCCCGACATAGAGGATTTTCTGTTCTTTTTTTGAATGAGGATCTGGACAAAATTTATCTGTATCAATACCTCCTTTAATCAAAACAGCTTTCTGTTTTAGCTGGGGTGGTAGGAAATCTATAGCAAATTTAGATTGCGCGATCGCATTGTCATAGCAATTTAAAATGGGCAATTTGTGATTAAGAAAAAAAGATCCACCACCACCATGATCTGTAACGAAAACACGTTTACCAAAGAAAGATGCCGTTAAGCAAGCCAAGTCAGAAACTAGGGTATGGATAGTATGGATATGGACGATATCAGCATCTTTGATAGCACCCAAATATTTAAAGCATAGAGGATTAATTTTATTCCCTTTGATAAAATTTTTAACTGCATAAGTCTCACATTTAAGTTGTCCTTGAATGTAAGATCTACGTTCAGATGAGAAGCTGATAAAGGTTGTGTTAACAAACTTAGACATCCAGGATGCTAACTCTGTTGGATAACGTTCGCCACCGCCGATGACTGACGTATCATCAAAGTAAGTTGGTGTAATGTGAACTACTTTCATAATTAAAAATTCAAAGAAAAAATAACTCAAATGTCACTTGAGAGTGTTCTAAGAAATAAAATGTCCCGTCAGCCTTGATCTAAATTATGGATAACGATCATGCAAGAAACACAAACTGACAATTTCATCTCATTTTTTTCCTTGAATTACTCTTATTTAATCTAAAATCCTAAGCGACGTTTGATTCCTTTAGAAATTCTATTCGTCTGCTTGCTAATGTATTGAATATTATACATATATTGAGGATATTTGTATCTTTCATAAACAAACTGACTCAGTTCATCATATATTTTATCTAATTCATCAATTCGCTTTTCAGAAAAATCAAACTTGTCTTCCCAAAATAGAAACGTAATAGTTTCATCAAGTGGTATTTTTTGAATAAATGATGGCGGGAATGATAATTGGAAGTCGCCATGAATCATGTGATATTTTATAAAAAACTGCACATGATTATCATTTATATCAACCAACCATCTATGATGTGATAATCCCACAAAAGCGTCTGATTCCCAACCTCGACATGATTCAAGTAACCTTGATGGAACTTCTATATAACCCCGTTTTGATACTCTAATTAATTCTGAACATACATATAATGGATCTCGA
>JANMGZ010000685.1:0-6973 GCA_031374905.1 Dolichospermum sp. OTE_70_metabat_362_sub | reverse complement strand
AAAATTAATTGATCAAATACCACCAGAAAATACTGATTTTGCTAATTTCATCAAAGATTTAGCACTAGATTTTAAATTTAAGAAAATTATGGAGTTAACAGAATAAAAATTATGACACAATCCGCAGATATTCTCATTGTTGATGATACACCAGATAATTTACGATTTCTATCTAAAATTCTCACAGATCAGGGTTATCATGTCCGCAAAGCTTTAGATGGAGAAATGGCTATTATTGCCTGTAATCATCTGTTACCTGATTTAATTTTACTAGATATCATGATGCCAGGCATGAATGGATATAAAGTATGCCAGCACTTAAAATCTCATGATAATACTCGTAAAATACCCATTATTTTTTTAAGCGCCATTAATGACATTGTAAATAAAGTCAAATCTTTTGAAGTTGGTGGAGTTGATTATATAACTAAACCATTTCATCCAGAAGAAGTTTTAATTCGTGTAAAAAATCAACTCCAAATCAGACTAGCAGAAATAAAAATCATTAATTTGAACCTAGAATTAGAAGAAAGGGTCAAAGAACGAACTTTACAGCTAGAATTAGCTAATCAAGAACTCCAACAAGAATTAATAGAAAGAAAGCAATTACAAGAGATATTACTACATAAGGCTTTACATGATCCCTTAACTAATTTATATAATAGAACTTTCTTAATGGATAGATTGGAGCAAGGCATTAAGCTACTATCAGAAAAGCCTGACTATAAATTTTCAGTATTATTTTTAGATTGCGATCGCTTTAAAATTATTAATGATTCATTAGGGCATTTAGTAGGAGACGAATTACTAATTGCCATTGCCCAAAGGCTGCAATCTCTCATGAGAGAAACTGATGTTCTAGCGAGATTGGGAGGAGATGAATTTGCTATTTTCTTAGATGAAACGATAGATATTAAATATGGTCAACATATTGCTAATCAGATTTTACATCAGCTTACATATCCTTTTCAACTTTCCAGAGCAGAAGTATTTATTAATGCTAGTATAGGAATTGTTAGCAGTAATAGCAAATATCACAACCCTCAAGAAATTCTTAGAGATGCTGATACTGCCATGTATCGAGCTAAATCACTAGGTAAATCCAGATATTGTATTTTCACTCCAGATATGTATCAACAAGCTGTAAAAGCCTTACAGTTAGAAAATGACTTAAAAAGAGCCATTGATAAAAAAGAATTTATTGTTTACTATCAGCCAATAGTTTCGTTATCTACCGGGAAAATTAACGGATTTGAAGCCCTAGTTCGCTGGCAACATCCTACATTGGGGATAATTTCTCCCATAGATTTTATTCCTTTAGCCGAGGAAATAGGTTTAATTGCTGACATAGATAAGTGGGTATTAAATACGGCTTGTTCTCAGTTACGTAACTGGCAAGAACAAAAAATAGCTGATGAATCAATTTCCATGAGTGTCAATCTTTCCGTTAGATTATTTTCTCAACCTAATTTACTAGAAATTATTGATCAAAGTTGGCGTAAAAATCACCTAAATCCGCAAAACTTAAAGCTAGAAATTACAGAAAGTGCGATTATGGAAAATGGAGAATTAGCCACAAAAATTCTCCAGCAACTTCGAGATTCACAAATTCAATTATCTATTGATGATTTTGGTACGGGATATTCTTCTTTAAGTTACTTACATAAATTTCCGGCAAATATCCTCAAAATTGATAAATGCTTTATTGATTATTTAAACAGTAGCAATAAAGATATTGCTTTAGTCTCGACAATAATTCAACTAGCTCATACAATTAAGATGACAGCAATCGCTGAAGGCATAGAAACAGCAGCACAATTATCACAACTACGAAATCTGGAATGTGATTTTGGACAAGGTTATTTTTTCTCTAAGCCTTTAAATGTAAATGCTGCATCTGATATTCTGAAAGCTGGACTAAAATGGTAAAAAAAGCTCTAAACGAGCAAAGCATGGAAATTTTAAACCGTTGTGCTTAGCGAAGCGTACGCAGCGCAGCGAGTATTTTTGATTAATTCCGCCCTTCAGGACGGGGCTTGTACCGAAAATTCCCAATCCAAAATCTAAAATCCAAAATCTAAAATTTTTCGGTCAAGGATGCAATTTCTTGTATTCTTGAGGCTTGTAAGTAGTTATGCAAAATTAATTACATATTTTTCACAAAATTATCGAATGACTTTTTCCACATTTTACTCCTGACTCGGTGACTCCTACTATATGCCGGCTGGATAAATGTCCATCTTTGCGCTATTGGGAAAGAATTGTGGCAGGATGGAAAGAAGCCTGTACAACATCACAGACTCACAAGAGTATTGTTCCGCATCAGAAACTGTCAAGAAGATCGTTAGTTTCGCACTGTCAACGAAAATTTTGGCGGAAGGGATATACTATCCTCTGAATGTTAGTGAATTGCAGAACAAGTTATAGCGGTTGTCAGTTGCATGAAAACATATAGTTATCATCAAACTTATTCACCTTCATAACTTTTAAGCCTGTTCCCCGTTCCCTGCTATATATACTCCCCACCTTGACTAGGAAATGAATCCAGAAAACTCAGAAACTTACATAAATCATCCAACTTGGGGTTTACTCTATAGGATCTGTATGGTTGATGAGAACCAGGATCTGTTTACCACACTCTACGCCCAACGCTTATTTTTTCTGGTAACAACTGAACTAAAAGTCCTGAAATTTCAGCCAATTGGCCGGACTGAAGCCAGAATGATGCTAGAAAATCGCTTACGGACTTTACGCCGCAGTGGTAATTCTCAGGAATACGAACAACTCCAAGGTGTATTTCAGCGCACGTTCCAATGAGTAGTTCCATTAGCGATAGTCTTACTCAAATTCGCGCCTCACTCCCATCTACAGTGAGGTTGATTGCTGTTACAAAAAGAGTATCTACTGAATCAATGCGGGAAGCATACGCCGCAGGAGTTCGTGATTTTGCCGAAAGTCGCATCCAAGAAGCTGCCAGTAAACAAGCCGAATTGCAAGATTTATCGGATATTACCTGGCACTTAATTGGACATCTCCAAACTAATAAGGCCAGAAAAGCCTTAGAACTATTTTCATGGATTCACTCCGTTGATAACTTGCCCCTGGCACAACGCTTAAATACCCTAGCGCAAGAACTGGGAGTGAATCCCAACGTATGCTTACAAGTCAAAATTCTCCCCGACGCAAATAAATCTGGTTGGATAGTTCCAGAATTATTGGCTGACTTGGCAGCACTCAATCAATGTCAAAATCTACAAATTCAAGGTTTAATGACAATTCCGCCACAAGGATTGGCGGATGGAGAAATTTTAACTGTATTTAATAGTACGTATGAATTAGCACAAACTATCAAATCACAAAATTGGCCAAATATTACAATGCAGCAATTATCAATGGGTATGTCTGGGGATTACCAATTGGCAGTACAAGCAGGAGCAACAATGGTACGATTAGGTACAATTTTGTTTGGTCAACGAGCTTAGATAGGGTTGTAGCAATGATTCTAGACACCTTGCTTGACAATCGTTTGCGAATTTATCTGACCAACTATTGATAATTGTCAAAAAATAGAATAATCTCATAAGTAATGCTTAATTGCAAAGGTGGTCAGACCCCCTTTATTTTTAATGATCATTAGGCTACAATTTTAACTCAATGTTACAGATTCGTTAATGTGCAGGCGTTAACATCAATATCTGTTGATAATTGAGAATTTGTACTAAAGACTAAAATCAGTAGTACAATTGCTACGTCCAACATCTACTATAGTTACGACTACTGCCTAGAAGGAACTTTAATGTAACTTATAGCCAGGAAAATTAGGGGAATTTTAATCCGGGAGCGTACAACATGAGTAATATATTTTCCAAACTCAGGGACTTTGTGGGTTTGAATGAGCAGGTAGAATACGAATACTACGAAGAAGAAGCGGAAACAGCCGATAATTATCAGAATATCTATCAACAAGAAAATCCTCAACCAGCCCCACAGGAAACTACTCCTGCAAATCGGCGTTGGCGGGAAAATCCATCTACAACTACTGAAGAAGTAGCAACAACAGTATCCAAACCTATGAGTAATGTTATTGGTATGCCCGGCGCAATTAATGGAATCTCTGAAGTTCTAGTTCTCGAACCTCGTACATTTGAAGAAATGCCCCAAGCGATTCAAGCATTGCGCGAACGCAAATCAGTAGTATTAAACTTGACTATTATGGATCCCGATCAAGCTCAACGAGCAGTTGACTTTGTTGCCGGCGGTACTTATGCCTTAGACGGACATCAAGAACGAATTGGTGAAAGCATCTTCTTGTTTACCCCCAGTTGCGTGCAAGTTAGCACTCAAGGCGGTTTGATTCATGAAGTCCCCATCACCCAAGCCCGTCCCGCTCGTCCAGCCGCTACAGCAGCAGCCACTCCCACTTGGGGAAATGAACCCACTCGGATGGCACAGTAGGGTTCAACAATGGACAATGGACAATGGACAATTGACAATTACCTCTCCTTTCCAGGGAGAGGATTGAAAAATGGAAAACTTTGAGCTTTTTTCCCCTGAAAAAAGGGGAGGCTTTAAACCTTCTGTGGATAAGTTGTCAATTATCGGTTGGTAAATTAGTCATTAGTTTATAGTTTTAAATCCCCAATTAATTAAGAAGGATGATTAACTATTAATAATTGACCACTAACTAGTGACTAATGAAAATGAATATAAAATTTGGCTTAATTGGCGGTGGGGTAATGGGAGAAGCTCTATTATCCCGCCTTATTATTAGTAACATTTATCAAGGCTCAGAAATCATCGTCAGTGAACCCCAGGCTGAACGCCGCAGCTATTTAGAACAGAAATATGGGATAAATGTCACAACGGATAATAGCTTAGTGTTAGGGGAAGCTAAAACAGCGGTGATGTTAGCAATTAAACCCCAAATATTTACGGCTGTAGCCCAAGAATTAGCCGATATCCTCCCCATAGAACATTCACCCCTAATCATTTCTATCCTGGCGGGTGTAACTTTAAAACAATTAGAAGCAGCTTTTCCCCAAGTCCCCATAATTCGGGCTATGCCTAATACTCCCGCCACAGTAGGCGCAGGTGTAACGGCAATTTCTCTAGGTGCATATACTCATCCCCATCACCAACAAACAGCACAGCAGATTTTCACCGCTGTGGGGGAAGTCGTGGAAGTCCCGGAAAGCCTCATGGATGCGGTGACAGGATTATCTGGTAGTGGACCAGCTTATGTGGCATTGATGATTGAAGCCTTAGCTGATGGGGGTGTGGCAGTGGGTTTACCCAGAGCGATCGCTCAACAACTAGCTGTACAAACAGTCTTAGGAACAGCCACACTATTACAAGAAACAAAAATCCATCCCGCTGAACTTAAGGACAGAGTGACAAGTCCCGGTGGTACAACCATTGCCGGTGTCAGCGCCTTAGAAAAAGCCGGTTTTCGTTCTGCTGTTATTGAAGCCGTCAAAGCCTCGAAAGAACGCGCTCAGGAATTGGGGAAAGGGTAAGAGGTGAGGTTGTTGATCCCAATCACCAGTTAATCTTGGTTTAGTAAGCGCAGGCGGACTTGATTCCGCCGTATTTGATTTGTTAGACTTCGCTTAAGACTCGTGCCAACTTCAACAACTTTACGAGACAGATTATTTCAAGGAAGTATCTGAAAGTAATCACAATGCCTTGGACGTACAAGAGAAAAATCACGACGATCCAGAGTTAGAACACAGGTAATACCTAATCTCTCTGCAATCGTAATTATTACAGCATCTACGAAGTCAAGTTGACTATCAGCGTACTGCTCTAAAATTTCATTAACTCTTTCTAAATCCGTAGTCGTCACTGCCTCTAACTGTGTATCGCTAATAGCCAAATTAGCAAGAAAACGACGCATTGCTTGATGTCCTAATCTTGATGCAATCAAATAACAGACTTCAGGAAGGACAACACTGGGAAGTAACAGAGGCTCATTTATGGTTTGTACCACAGCAAGAACACGATTATGATTACGATCACTTTGATCTGTAAGTGCAAACAAAAAGCTAGTGTCAAGGATGAAAGTCATACTTGCTCATCTCGATGTAAACTCCAACCACGAATAGGATCAACTTCATTGGCCAGAATTTCTTCATCTCGCTCGGAAACATCCTTTTCTACTGAATTTCCCAAAGCTGCAATTGAAAGCAAAAAGTTGTTACTGGTTTTTTGAGATTGTTTTTCAGTTGCTTTATAGCGCAGGTAATCAACAAAATTGATGAGTTCAGTAAGTGAATCTTCTGGCAATGTCTTAATTGACTCAATAATTTGCTCTCGGTTTTTGGTTAAAGTATCCATATCTTTATTTAAAGGAATGCTGCTTACTTCAAACACACTATTCTATTCTGGCTGAAATAGCTGTCTAACGTTTCTCCAGTTTGTGAACTCGGTTTTAGGGGTTGTTTGATTTTGCTTAACTCGTTCTAGCAATCCAGGAATTGCTAAAAGTTCTTGGGTTGCAGTTTCACTCTGAGTATTTTCTTCAGCCCGCCATTCAAAATAGGTAAGGGCTTCATATATATCTGCTTCTTCAAGGTAGGGATAAGCTTTGAGGACATTATTTGCACTGTGTCCAGATGCCATTAAGCCAACGATAGTACCAACAGTGACACGCATTCCTCGGATGCAGGGTTTACCGCCCATTACTTCTGGGTTGCGGGTAATTCTAGTGAGGTTTTGCATAGCTGATTAGATTGGGAAACCACAAATGGCTGCGTTAATCTTTTCCATTATCACTCTTTTTTACTGAACTTCTCAAAACTGCAATTGAAAGCAAAAAGTTTCTACTGGTTTTTTGGGATTGTTTTTCAGTTGCTTTATTCAAGCTCATCACTCACTTTAAGAGTAGATAGCTTTTCTATTGACTCTTGAAGCAGTTGATCAAAAGTTATGCAGTGAAGAGGCTTACTATTGATAATAGTTTTGCTTGATCTCC
>JANMGZ010000016.1:0-6107 GCA_031374905.1 Dolichospermum sp. OTE_70_metabat_362_sub | reverse complement strand
GCAGCTTTGATGAAGGTGGCAAAACATGAAGATATTACGATGTTAATTGTCGGTCATGTTACTAAAGAAGGAACAATTGCCGGGCCTAGGGTATTAGAGCATTTAGTGGATACTGTATTGTATTTTGAAGGCGATCGCTTTGCTTCCCACCGATTATTAAGAACTGTAAAAAACCGTTTCGGAGCGACACACGAAATTGGTATATTTGAAATGGTGTCCCAAGGATTAAGGGAAGTTGATAACCCTTCCGAGCTATTTTTAGGCAATCGAGATGATCCTGCACCTGGTACAGCTATTGTCGTTGCTTGTGAAGGAACTCGTCCCATTGTTGTAGAATTACAGGCTTTAGTTAGTCCTACCAGTTATCCGTCTCCTCGCCGCGCTGGTACAGGCATAGATTATAACCGCTTAGTGCAAATTCTCGCCGTGCTAGAGAAGCGTGTAGGCATACCCATGTCCAAATTAGATTCCTACGTTGCGTCGGCGGGGGGATTAAATGTAGAAGAACCAGCAGTAGACTTAGGGATTGCCGTGGCGATCGTTGCCAGTTTCCGCGATCGGATAGTTGATCCTAGTACGGTATTGATTGGAGAAGTAGGATTAGGGGGACAAGTGCGATCAGTGTCCCAAATGGAACTAAGATTAAAAGAAGCTGCAAAATTAGGATTTAAACGCGCTATAGTTCCCAAAGGGACAAAATTCCCTGAGATTGGGATTGAGATATTACCAGTAGGTAAAGTCATAGATGCCATTATTGCGGCTGTACCACATCAAGAATTGACAGAAGAGGATTTAGAAGCGGATGAGGATGATTAAGTAAAGCTGATGATTCAGCAAGTTAAATTTTTCCTAACTTATTGCAAAATTATTTGAACTTCATGAACTACACCTGAAAACCGTAAATACAACTAAGTCATAATGAATAAAGTTGACAAACAAAGGTGTATTCATGGACTCAGAAAAATTACTCCAACATATCAACTTGGGAGAAGACGAAGATATTGAGTTCAAATCCGCAGATGGGGGTTTACCCAATGATATATGGGAAACAGTATCCGCATTTGCAAATACAGATGGAGGACATATTGTATTGGGTGTTAGCGAAGGAAAAGGTGATTTGATAATTTCTGGAATACGTAATCCAGATGTATTATTAAAAAAATTTTGGGATAGTCATAATAATCCACAAAAACTTAGCACTCCTATTTGCATAAATTCAGATGTTACAGTTTTAGAGCTTGACGCGCATAGTTTGGTAATTATTGGAGTGCCTAAAGCTATACGTCAACAGCGTCCTGTATACATCAATAACAATCCCATGACTGGCACTTTTAAACGTAATTTTGAAGGAGATTACCGTTGTACACGAGAAGAAGTGCAACAAATGTTACGGGATGCTGGTAATGAACCTCAAGATAATCAAATTTTAGAAGGCTTTGATTTAACTGATATTGATACTGAAACTTTGAAATCTTTTCGCCAAAGATTTAGTTCTAGAGAACCAGATCATCCTTGGTTGGCATTAGATGAGCAGAATTTGCTAATTCAATTAGGTGGATGGCGACGCGATCGCATTACAAAAAAAGAAGGACTTACACTAGCAGGATTATTAATGTTTGGTCGTGAACGCAGTATTTTAGATGCACTTCCTCACTATCAAATTGATTACCAAGAACGGCTTTCTAATGACCCGGAAATCCGTTGGACTTATCGGTTAACACTAGATGGTAAATGGGAACCTAATCTTTTTAACTTCTACTATCGGGTCTATAGTCGTCTAATCAATGATATAAATGTTCCATTTCAACTAGATCAAGATGCCGTCCGGCCCGGTGAAACCCATGTACATCAAGCCCTGCGAGAAGCACTTTCCAACGCACTGATTCATGCCGATCATCAATCTAGTCGTCCTTTAATTATTACTAAATCAACAAATTTATTTTTATTCTCTAATCCTGGTCGTCTGAGAATTTCTCTTCAACAACTTTATGATGGTGGGATTAGTGATGCGCGTAACCCCAACTTGCAAAAAATGTTTCAAATGCTGGGCTTGGGTGATAAAGCTGGTTCAGGTTTTGGAAAGATTCTCCGTGCATGGAAAGAACAACAATGGATTATTCCATTGGTATCAGAAAAACTAGAGTTAGAAATGACATCAGTTGCACTACCAATGGTAAGCTTTATTCCTGAAAATATTGAGAAAGAATTAAGAGAAATTGTTGGTGATAATTACTGTGAACTTACAGAACTAGACCGCATTATTTTAGTTTTAGCTCATCAATTTGGAGATATTTGCAATACAGACATTCAAGTTTATCGTCGAGAACATCCCAGAGATATAGGTGAATGTCTCAAACGCTTAGTAAATAAAGGCTGGTTACAAAGCTCTGGCCGTGGTCGTGGAACACACTACATTTTAGTAAACCAAAGTCAATCTGATTTATATTCACTTATTTCTAGCTCCGAACATTACGAACTTAACTCCGAACATTACGAACCTAGCTCCGAACATTACGAACTTAGCTCCGAACATTACGAACGCTTAGAAGATATTGCTGCTCCTGTGCGTGAGAAAGGTCGTGCTGATAAACAGGTTGTAGAGCAAGTGATTCTAGAACTTTGCTCCGAACATTACCTATCACTCCGAACATTAGCCGAACTACTGGGAAGAACACCAAACAGCATTCGTATTCATTATGTCAAACCAATGTTAGAAAGAGGCTTGTTAAATTTGCAATATCCTGAACAACCACATCATTCTCAGCAAGCATACAAAGCAGTATCAGTATCAAATACTGAAAACAAAAGTATTTCTAAAAAATGATGATCAACTTAGGTATAGTTGATCAAAAATACAATAACCTTAATCAGCACTTAAATAAATTTCAACTATAGACAATAATATCTTAACTTTCGACTGATATGTTGATGCCATAACCTGGAATTTATAATTACCAGATTTTCCTTACTCAAGCCAATTCCGCATTTACTTGAGAAATAAAATATGGCATCTACCACAGTTCGCTTTTCCCAATTTAATGCGTCCCTAAATCGCAACACAGAAGGTCAGTTAGTCACTGATTTATCTACACCTAACAACACTCAAGCAAAAACAGTTGCGGAAATTATTCAACGTAACAACCCAGATGTATTACTAATTAATGAATTTGACTATTCAACCGAAGCAGTAAATCTTTTTAGACAAAATTATCTGCAACTTAGTCAAAATGGTGCTACACCAATTAACTATCCCTACTTTTATATTGCGTCTAGTAACACAGGTATTGCTTCTGGTTTTGACTTAAATAATAACGGTACAACAGTTACAACTCCAGGCGCAACCGGATACGGTGATGATGCTTTTGGCTTTGGGAACTTCCCCGGTCAATTTGGAATGTTGTTACTTTCTAAATATCCTATTGATACAGCCAACGTCCGCACCTTCCAAAATTTTCTGTGGAAGGATATGCCAGGAAATTTGTTAACAAATGACCCAACAGTAGATAATGCAGGAACTCCAGTCAATGAGAACTTAAATGGTTTTTATTCACCTGAAGAAATTAACGTTCTTCGCTTATCTTCTAAAAGTCATTGGGATGTACCAATTACAGTAAATGGGGAAACAGTTCATGTCCTCGTGAGTCACCCCACACCACCCACATTTGACGGAACTGAAGACCGCAACGGTAAGCGCAATAGTGATGAAATCCGTTTTTGGGCAAATTATATTACTCCAGGTAACGGTGATTACATCTATGATGATGGCGGTAAAAAGGGTAATCTTGCTGTTGGTTCAAGCTTTGTGATTATGGGTGATCAAAATGCTGATCCTTTAGATGGTGATAGTTATAACAATGCAATTCACCAACTGTTACTAAATCCAAGTATTAATACTAATGTTATTCCCACCAGTTTAGGCGCTCCTCAACAGGCAACTTTACAAGGTCAGGCAAATAATAATCACAAGGGTAATCCGGCTTTCGATACCGCAGATTTCGCTGATACTGCACCTGGAAATCTGAGAACAGACTATATACTTCCCTCATCTGACTTGCAAATTAGCAAATCAGAAGTGTACTGGCCTATCAATACTGACCCAAATTTCCCATTAGTAGGAACTTTTAACTCTAGTCTTCCTGGTGGATTTCCTAGTTCTGACCATCGGTTAATATATGCAGATGTGCAAGTTGGTGAAACAGAACCAGGAAAAACGGTTGTTAGTGCTGGATTTAAAGGACAAACTACATTAAATACGACTTTTATTCCCTCCGGTGCAGCCGGAACAGTGAATGGTCAACAAGTCGCGTTGGGTGGATTGTCGGGTGTGACTTATGATGCGGTTAATAATCGCTATTATGCCATTTCTGACGACCGCTCACAAAATGCCCCAGCCAGATTCTATACCTTCACTCTCGACCCAGCGACAAATACAGTCAATTTTACTAACGTTACTCCCATTAAAGATACCAATGGAAACTTCTTTGCTCTCAATAGCTTAGATGCAGAAGGTATTGCTTTAACAAATAATGGGACAGTTTTTATCTCTTCCGAAGGAGAAGTTAGACCAGATTTAGGTGCAACTCGCGTCACCAATCCCTTTATTAAAGAGTTTAATCTCACTACAGGACAGGAAATTCGTTCTTTAGCAGTGCCTAAGAAATTCCTCCCTGTTGTCCAAGATACTAACAATAATAATGTTGTTGATACAGGTGATACTCAAACTTCCGGGGTGCGTCATAACTTAGGATTTGAAAGCTTAACCATTACACCTGACCAGAAAACCTTATTCACAGCTACAGAAAACGCCCTATTTCAAGATGGTGCAATTTCTACAACTACCACCAGTAGCCGTTCTCGGATTATTCAATATAATTTGGTGACAGGACAACCAGAAAAAGAATATCTGTATGTTACCGATCCTATTCCCAAAGCCCCTAACCCTAGCAATGGTTCTGCTGATAACGGTTTGGTAGATTTATTAGCAATTGATAATCGTGGGACTTTATTAGCTCTAGAACGCTCTTTTGCTGTTGGACAAGGAAACACGATCAAAATCTACGAAATCACCCTCCAAGGGGCAACAGACATCAATACAGTTGATTCCTTGAGTAGCCTCACTACATCTCAATTAGCCGCAATTCAACCTGCTCAAAAACGTCTGTTATTAAACCTTGATTCTCTGAATTTGCCTAATAGTGACGGCAATCATCCCACAGGTACAGATAATATTGAAGGTCTGGCTTTTGGTCCCACATTGGCAGATGGTACACAATCCATTGTTTTGGTGAGTGATAACAACTTCAGTGCTACCCAATTTACTCAAATTATTACCTTGAGTGCAGATTTAGTTCCCACTGCTACCCCTATTGTAGAAACCCGTCCAGCACTTTTAGATGATGGTAGTTTACCATTTAGTCAAAGAGCAGATGCAGATGATCCGGCAATTTATGTCAATGCTACAGATTCTAGTAAAAGCCTAGTTTTAACCAGCGTCAAAAATGGTGGTTTGCGGATTTATGATTTAGCTGGAAACTTATTGCAGACCATTAATCCTAGTAATCCAGATATTCGTTACAACAACGTTGATTTGCAATATGGATTTACATTAGGTGGACAAAAGATTGATATTGCCGTTGCAAGCGATCGCAACAATGATGGACTAGCAATATTCAAAATTAACCCCAACAGTGCTAATGGTAATTATTTAGAAAATATTACCGATAGTAGTGCAGCCACAATTTTCCAAAAAGTACCCTTTGCACCCAGTTATTCTGCATCTAGCAAAAGTGCTTATGGCTTAGGACTGTACCGTAGCCCAATTACCAACGATTATTACGCCTTTACCAGTCGTCGCCAAACTGGAGATGTAGCTCAACTCAAATTAGTAGACAAAGGTAACGGTAAAATTGGTTATGAGTTAGTTCGTAGCTTCACAATTCCCTCACCAACAACAGCCGGTGCTTCAGCCCAAACTGAAGGCATGGTAGCAGACCAAGAAACAGGATTTCTGTACATTGGTCAAGAAGATGCGGGGATTTGGAAATTCGACGCTGAACCCAATGGTGGTTCAACAGGTAAATTAATTGAGAAAGTTAAGTCCGAAGGTG
>JANMGZ010000679.1:0-9812 GCA_031374905.1 Dolichospermum sp. OTE_70_metabat_362_sub | reverse complement strand
CTGTCAAAGACCCCAATAGGAGCGCGTTGAGGTTCTTGAGGGGAGAAAGCATCAAAAATAGAAGATGAATACACAGCAAATAATAATTTGGATTTTGAGATGTTAACTGTAGAAGGGAATTAGGAATTAATTGGGATAATTTTTTTCTGCCTCCGAACTCCGAACTCCGAACTCCTGCTATATTACCTTTGTTTTAAATAATTGAGAATACCACTAGCTATGCCCTCAGCCATACGACTTTGGTAATCTGGTGATCCTAAGCGAGGATTATCTTCCCGACCAGTCATATACCCTGTTTCCACTAAAATAGCCGGCATAGTATTTTTTCTCAGTACATAAAATCTAGCTTTGCGAGTGCCTCGATTATTAAGGGTACTAATATTTTGGAGAATAGTTTGACGAACAGTTTCTGCTAAACCATAACCACTGTTGTAATAATAAACTTCTAATCCATTGACATCAGGGCGATTGTCCACAGCATTAGCGTGAATGCTGACAAATAAAGTAGCATTAACACGCTTGGCTATATCCACCCGTCCTTGGAGTTCGACAAAGAAGTCAGCATCTCGCGTTAGGACAACTTGGATACCGTTTTGCTCCAAAATTCTGGCCACTTTTGTACTAATAGGCAGAACGACATCCTTTTCTAGCAAACCTCCTAGTCCAGGAGCGCCAGAATCTTTACCACCATGTCCAGGGTCAATCACTACTAAAACTTTGCCACTAGGAATTGGTAGACGGGGCTGGGGTCTTGTTTGCGGAGGCTCTGTGTTAAAACCTGAAGGATCTAGTTGTGGTGTGGGAGGTACAGGTGGTGTAATTAGAGGGCGTTGAGAGCGGAGGTTAGTTTGTAATTGTAATGCTAACAATTGAGAAGTAACTTGATTGAGTGCGCCAAAACTAACACCAGATGCAGGTTGAACCAGAACAACTACAGTATTGGAAGATTGAGGTTGGAGACGAACTTTAAGAATAGGACTATTGTTATTAAAGGCAGGGCCTTTGACCTGATTAGCTAACTTAGCATTGGGAATAGTAATCCGAAATAGACCTGAGCTTCTGTCCCAGCCAGTGCTGGCAGATATGGCTTGGTCGGCGCGAATTAGTAATTGTGTGCCATTTCCGCCGATTTCTACAGATTGAATAATCGCTGGGGAGTCACTAAGTGATGGTGTGGAGGACTGATTATCATTAGGTAATTTAGCCAAACGATCTGGAATTACAACAAAACCGCTGTTACCACTGGTTAGTGCTTGCCAACTACTACTAGCACTATCTAACTGTAAGGTCATGCGGACACCAGATAGACTACCAGATAATTGGCTAAATTGAATGCGACGGACTCCATAACGATTAATCAATAAATCCCGTTGTCTTAGATTTGGTGATAAGGTTGCACCAATGATATCAATATTGACAGAGCGATTATCTTGACCACGATTGACTTGTAGTTGAGGATTTCCACCACTGGTGTTAATAAAAAACCCATCTCCTGTAATTCGGAATTTATCAATTTGCACTACCCCTGAAGATATTTCTCGCTGAGGTGGAGTAATTCGATTGGTGGTAACTATGTTGTAAATACTTCTCGAGTCTAGGGTTGGTTCAGATGATTGATCTGATGTTGTCGGGGGTAATGATGGTTCTCCAGTTTCCGCAGTAGCAACTTCTGGCTGTGGTAATTCTACTATCCAGCGTTTGCCTGTACTGGGAATAAATTTGACTTGTTTAGGGTTGAATGTATAACCAGATGCGAGTTCTACAACTAAGCGTGTTGTTTGGTCATTAACTTGACCAATGCGAATAGAGCGAATTTTTCCACCAATCTGTTGGGTTACAGACGGACGACCAAATTGAGTTTTTGGTAAGTCAATTACCAAGCGAGTGGGGTTAAAAATAAGTTGAGCTTGGGGTTGGACGGCACTGGATGTGTTAATTTCTAGACGATTTTGATAAGTATCAAACCGCCAAGATTCTAATTTCGCGGCAAAAGCAGGCGAAGATAGGATGAAGACTGTTCCAAAAGTGCTAGGTATTAACCAATGTAGTTTCACAATCCTTTCTCCTGATTCATATTCATGGGATTTGTCAATATCTCAACTTATGGGCTAATCTTCACAGCATCGCTGCTTCAAATTTCACTTTACTCAAGTAAAAGATTTTTTAGTTAGTGGTGAGACACGGCTAATGGCGTAAAACTATAACATATAATTAGTTTAGTGTTGCCATTTGGTCAGCAAATTTATTTTTCTAGGATTAGCAAGGGGTAAGATAGTAAGTGATATAAATTACTATTTATCTGGATCTTAAATACTGAAGGATACCTTGAGCGATCGCATCGGCCATTCGATTTTGATAAGCTGAAGTTCTCAACTTGGCAGCATCCTCCCTACCAGTCAAGAAACCAGTTTCTACTAAAATTGAGGGCATAGAAGTTTTGCGGAGGACATAAAATCTGGCTTTCCGCACATTTCTGTCTCTGACATTGAGACTTTGCAAAATCTTATTATGAACAATCCGCGCTAGTGTTAAACCAGTGTCGTAATGATATGTTTCTAATCCACTAACTTCGGGACGACTTGCACCTGCGGAGTTAGCGTGAATACTGACAAATACATCAGCATTAGCCCGTTGAGCCATTGCCACTCGTCCTGGTAGAGTCACAAAATAGTCAGAGTCTCTCGTCATAATCACTTGGATACCATTACGTTCTAGAACTTCTGTAATCCTTTTGCTAATTGGTAAAATAATATTTTTTTCCTGGATGCTACCGATACCAATTGCCCCGGAATCTTTACCACCATGTCCGGGGTCAATTATAACTACTAATTTTCCTTTGCGAACGGAGCGCCGTGGGGTAATTTGTGGTTGTCGGGAATTTAGGTCAGGTAGTTGCTGTTTTGGTGGTAGTAATGGAGGTAAATTCATGGGTGGTCTAATCTGACGATATCGTTGCAGTTTTAGAGCCAGAAGTTTGTCTCCTACTTGATTGAGTACACCTAGTGTAACACCTGATGCAGGTTGAATCAAGATAACTACAGTATTTGGCGGTTGCGGTTGCAGACGGAGTTTGACAATGGGACTATTAGCATCAAAAGTCGGTCCTTTGACCTGATTAGCTAACTTTGCATTGGCAATAGTGATGCGAAATAAACCAGAGTTTCTATCCCAACCTGTGGTAGCGGAGATAACTTGGTCGGCTCTAATTAGTAATTGTGTACCATTTTCAGCGAATTCTACGGATTGAATTGTGGCGATTGCACCATTATTAATTCTACTTGGCGGAAAATTCTCATTTTCAGGTGAGTTAACAATTTCCCTGGTAGGAAGTATGACTAAACCACCGCTACTTGGGGTGACTTGCCAGTCGGGGCTATTTGCATCTACTTTTAAGGTCATGCGGACAGATGTTGGTGTCGTTTGCAATTGACTAAATCCAATGCTGTCCACACCATGTTTATTAACTGCTAAATTTCCTTGTGTTAAATTGGGTGATAAAGTTGCACCCAGAATATCCAGAAATACCGTAGTTTTATCACGGCTTCTGATGATTCTAGTTTGAGGATTACCACCATTAGTCCGGATAAAAAAGCCATCACCAGTAATTTGCAGATTCTCCAGTTGTGTTGTGCCTCTGCTGCTATTCGCAATTGGTGAAAATTCAGCTTTTGGTTGAGAGTCTATGCCGACTAGATTGTAATTATTATTATTTGGATTGTTAGTGGTATTTTGGATAGTAGATGAGTTTGAATCAGTTGCTAACTTTGGTAATTGTACTGTCCAACGATTAGCACTTTTACCGACAAATTTTACTTGTTTAGGATCTAGAATATAACCAGGACTCAGTTCTAAAACTATCCGTGTAGTTTGTTCATCAAATTGGCCAATGCGAATTTCCCGAATCCCTCCACCTATGCGTTGAGTTAATTGGGAACGTCCGAATTTTACACCTGGTAAATCAATTACTAATCGAGTGGGGCTAAAAACTAATTGTGCTTCTGGTTTAACAGCACCATTTGTAGTAATTTCTAGGAGATTTTGATGACGATCAAATCGCCAAGATTCCAATTTTGCGGCTAAAGTTGGCGACGATAACATGAGTACAGTACCAAAGGTAGCAGGTATTAACCACTGTATTTTCACGATTTTTCTCCTTAACTAAATTAATAATTAATAATGAAATATGTGCTGATATAGGCACATATAAAAAACACCCATCACTGTCAATTTCTGACATAGATTGGTGGGTTATCTTCTATGATTACCAAAAAAATCTTCAAGCTGTACAAACTATCCTGAAAAAAAATAGGAATACAAAACATTATCAAAGCTACTAAGATGGGAAATAACAAAAATATGATCAGTAGGTTGGCGTTGAAAATTGTCGTTATGACAACGAACAGATAAAAAGTTTTGGGTAACTTTACTTTTCGTTACATACGTTAGTTTCTTATCGTCCACTTACTTAAAATTACAAGTAAATTTAATTTTAAAAAAAGTGACATTATGGAAAATATTGCTATACTAATTCGTTTATTAAGCATTTCAAGTAACTAATAATAACGATTTTTAGATGAAAGAGTGTCAATACCACAGAAGACGGAGATTGGATGAGATAAGTTTCTTCCAATCTCCTTAGATCATGAATGTAGAAACCACAGCCGATAAAATTTTCAACTATCTTCTGTGAAGTTTACTGGGAATTTGAGGTGACATTCAAATGACTAATCATCTGTTGTAGTGATGAGAGATTTTGGTGTTTTTACTGCTAATGTTTCGCCAGAATCACTTTCTAAATTTGCTGTGGTGTTTGATTCTGGAAATACGAATCTCAACAGAGGGGGAGCGATAAATGTGGTAATAATAACCATCATAATAATTGCTGCTCCTAATGGTTTGGAAAGCACACCACTAGCTGTACCGACACCAGCAAATACTAAGCCAACTTCACCTCTGGGAATCATCCCCACACCAATAGCCAAGCGGTTAATACCAGGTTGACCAAATACTGTTAAGCCTGTCACTACTTTACCGATGATGGCGACTGTAATCAGGAAAGTTGCCATGATTAAGGCTTCCCGATTGGTGGGAAGGGCTGGATTTAAAACTCCCAAATCAGTTTTTGCCCCGACTGTGACGAAAAAAACAGGAACCAGCATATCAGCAATGGGGATAACTTGCTTTTGGAGTTCTTTGCGTTTGTCGGTTTCTTCGAGAACTAGCCCGGCGGCAAAAGCTCCAAGAATTGCCTCTAAATGGATAACTGAGGCTAGGTAAGCCATGATTATGGCAAAAATGAAGGCAGGGATGACTAATTCACCTCTGGTTTTGAGTTGATTGGCGATCGCTACAAATGATTTATTAAAGACATTACCGAAAACTATTGCCCCAATCAGAAAAGCACTAGCACTAATGATCAAATAAACGACATTACCAACATCCACTACACCATCTTTGGCTAAACTGGCAACTACCGCGAGGACGATAATTCCCAAGACATCATCAATGACGGCTGCACCGAGAATAATCTGCCCTTCTTTAGAATTCAAGCGTCCTAATTCGGAAAGCACTTTGGAGGTAATCCCAATACTGGTTGCTGTCAAAGCTGCACCGGCGAAAATTGCCGGAATGGCGCTAATCCCAAATATGGTCATTAATCCCACAGTTCCCGCTGCAAAGGGGACTATTACTCCAACTGTTGCCACAACAAAGGCTTGAACACCAACGGCCATGAGGTCTTTGAGGTTGGATTCTAAGCCAATTTCAAACAGGAGGATGATTACACCCAATTCTGATAAAACTGAAATTACCTCTGATTGGGCTGCAAATACCTGTGGTGTGGCTTCTGGGGTTAATCCAGCGCTGATTTGCAAGAAGGTCATGATTAAAGAATTAGAACTGTCTGTACCACCTTCTGGGAATACTAACAGATGAAGTACGGAGACACCAACAATTACACCACCGACAAGTTCACCTAAAACTGCTGGTAAGCCAACTTTGTTGGCTAATTCTCCCCCGACTTTGCTGGCAAAATAAATTACGATTAAGCTTAATAGCACGGCGGATAGTACCATGGAACTATCCGCGGTTTCTGTGGCTGTTGCTAATAAGGGAATGGTTGCACTGATAAGCTGCATTGGTTATGTGAATAACAATTTCTTTATTTTTACCCTTTTAGGGGAAGAATTAATTGAGATTCCGAGGAAATACAGCACTTCTCGGTGTTATGAGGTACAAGAACCCCACCCCCAACCCCCTCCCCGCAAGCGAGGAGGGGGCTAAGATGTACCTCATAAGAGCGGAAACCGCTGTAAGAAACAAAAGTTGCACCAGTTTAAAGCTCAGTCAAAAAAAGGATTTTTTTCCAAGATGCGTAGCACAAAAAAACAGTGTCATTATTTCAATCTCATGTTTAAAAACATGAGTTTTTCTGTTCCCTGCGATGCACTGAGCTTGTCGAAGTGTTGCCCGTTCCCTGTTCCCTCTGAACTCCAAAATTTAGTGAATTAAGTTTTAGAATATAGATTTAAAAAAACAAATTCAAAAATTAAATCTGCTGATAATAGGAATTTAAATATGGCAAAATAGATCGTAATAACACAGCCAATGTTCGTGGAATGAACTTAAATAGTAAGAAATACTAAAAGCAAATATTGCTAAAAGTATAGGAACAAATGTAGTAAATTCTAATTTACCTTTTTTTAAAATTTCTACACAAGAGATAACAATAACTAAAGGCCATAAGATAGTGGTGATCAAAAACATAATGAAGGATAAAAATTTATCCTCTGGAGAAGATATAGGGTTTTGCAGAGAAAAAGTTAACCAATTGGTAAAAAAATAGCCAGTCATAATGACATAGATAATAACTAAAGTTGACTGAGTTTGATTCACTGTAACAACTCCTTTTCATCATGTATGTTTAAAAAAAATATCTATTTCAGATAGATTTTAAGTGAATACTAAAAATACATTAACAAGTAATCACCCTTGGTTCAAAACTGAATTTTAGAGGATGGTAATTATATTTATTAATGTTAATTAGCTATTTCCACACTTGTATAGCATAGATATGATAAAATTGCCAAATGCAATGCAACACTTAACACTTCCAAATTAAAATGATGTGAAGTTGGTTTAATCTGTGAGAAATCGGCACTAAAACCCTCTTTTTCAAGGAATTTCATGATTAAGTGCTATTTTCATCACTTTGGTAGTTGCTATAAAATTGCCAAAAAGCGAGAAAAATTTATATATTGGGAATCTGAAGTTGGTAATTTGAAGAAGTTCGATAACTATAGCCGATAGCAGCATCCTTCTGAATGTGTTGTTTAATACTGTCAAAATCTATAAATTCATCAGCCACATCAATAAGATTATTTCTAGACCGCGCTTCACTATCGTTAGTTGTTGTTTGCAATCCAATTACTTCTACTCTAGCACCCACATTACTAACTGCATGAACAGCATAGGATAAATCTCCATCTCCACTGACTAAGACAGCGGTATCATAATAGGGTGCTAAAGTAATCATATCAACAGCAATTTCTACATTCAGATTTGGTTTTTTGTAATTATCTACAACTACACTCATATCTTTAGTAACTACACGATAGCCGTTACGACGCATCCATAAAAGAAATCCCTGTTGCTTTTCGTTGCCACTATCCATTCCTGTGTAAAAGAAAGCACGTAATAATCGAGAAGTTTTTGTCAAACGACAAAGTAATTTTACATAATCAATTTCAATTCCCAGTTGTAATGCGGCATGAAATAGATTTAACCCATCAATAAAAATTGCTACTCGACCACGATTATCATCCTCATTAAATGTACTATTATTGGCTGGGTTAGGTTCTTTAGGCTTAATACTGCCTTTAGTCGCTGGATCTTGCCAATAAGGTTTTTCTTTAAGTTCTTTATATTCGTTTGTTTTTTTGCTAAAGTTGTCAAACTGCATTGATACCTCTAAATATTAAAGTGGGAATGTTGATATTTTGCCGATTACCTGCATATACTTTACACAAAATGCACCTGTTTGGAAAAAATCCACTATTTATCTACAGGAATTGTCAGTAAGGGGACAAAATTAATTACACAACTGATTTTTCTATTCCTTGTTCTCTGTCTCAACAAGTGAATTTAATTTTGTCCGACTACTTATTTGAGTTTTACTGGCAAAGTCTAGCATCTACGCTGGCAAATCAGGGTTGTTAAATTTAATTTAGTTGTTTTTGGCTAACGGAGAGAGAGGGATTCGAACCCTCGTATACATTTCTGCATAACAGACTTTCCAGGTCTGCGCCTTCAACCACTCGGCCATCTCTCCAGGTTTCTCGCTTTGCTATCTTACAACAGGTTTAAAAAAAAAGCAACCTTTTTACGAAAGGGATTTTTTCCAGCACTCTGTTACCTGAAAGTGCGGGGTTTTCAGCCTTTTTTCTTATAATTAGAGATGAAACAAAAAATCTAAAAATCAAGATGGTTCAAACCCACACAATTAAAGTTTACAATCGCCAAACTGGGACATCACATACTCTCGAAGTTCCCGAAGACCGTTATATCTTGCATACCGCTGAACACAACGGCACAGAATTGCCCTTTTCTTGCCGAAATGGGGCTTGTACAACTTGCGCTGTCAGAGTTTTGTCAGGAGAGATTTACCAACCGGAAGCTATTGGACTGTCTCCCGATTTACGCCGCCAAGGTTACGCTTTATTATGTGTAAGTTACGCCCGTTCTGATTTGGAAGTGGAAACACAAGACGAAGATGAAGTTTATGAACTTCAGTTTGGGCGCTTTTTTGGCAAGGGCAAAATTAAAGCGGGTTTACCCTTAGATGACGACTAAGATTTTTTGTGTGTTCAGGTTAATGAATTTGATAGCGAGGATGGCTACTGTATTTTTCCGTCTTCGCACTTTTCTGAAAAAGATAATCGTATTAGCTAGTTTGTTATTGTTGGTGAGTTGTCAAAACCCAAGTAAATCCCCTATCATTCCCGCTAGTGTAAAAGTAGCCCGGGTTGTGAGTGGACAAAGTTTGGAAGTATTGGGAATGGAGGCACAACCAAATTTAATTTCCCAAGTCCGGTTAATTGGTTTAGATGCACCAGATATCCGCCAATATCCGTGGGGTGATGATGCGAAACAATTACTAGAAACTTTGATTGGGGGTGCAAATCAAGCTGTTAATTTGGAGTTTGACTTAGAAGCCAAGGATAAAATTAACCGAACTTTGGCTTATGTATGGAAAGACAAACTGTTATTAAACGAAGAAATTGTCAAACAAGGATATGCTTTATTTGTAGCGCGATCGCCTAATCATAAATACGACCAACGCCTAGAAAGCGCTCAACAATGGGCGAGAATCATGGGAAAAGGCATCTGGAACACCGATAAACCCATGCGAATGACTCCTGGAGAATTTCGCCGGATCTCCCGTTAAATCCACGTTCCTAATCAAAAAGATGGGTAATCAGTAGTGATTTTCCAATGACAAATGACCAATAACTAATGACTAATATGCAAATTTTTCTAGATATTGCTACAGAAGCAGCTTTAGCCGCAGGTGTAGTTTTACAAGATTATTTAGGTAAATTAGAAGATGCAATCACGGAAAAAGGTCGTCCTGGTGATTTAGTTACCGCTGCGGATAAAGCTTCTGAACAGGTAATTTTAGAAGTATTGCGTCGCCATTTTCCCCAGCATTCTATTCTGGCTGAAGAGTCGGGAAAATTGGGAAATCAAGATAATGAATTTCTCTGGGCTATTGACCCTCTCGATGGTACAACTAATTACGCCCATCAATATCC
>JANMGZ010000720.1:0-2800 GCA_031374905.1 Dolichospermum sp. OTE_70_metabat_362_sub | reverse complement strand
TCAGGAAACTTATCATGGATACAATGATGAATTAATCCGGGATTTATTAGGGACAATTCCCACAGATATACCAGAAATTATTGCCGAACTGGAAACTATTGCTCCCGATATTGAGGAATTGGTTCAACAGGCTGATAGTATTACGTTAGATGGGGTTGATAAGAGCGATCGCGAATCTGTCAGCAGAAAAACCTTGAAATTAATTCGTAGTCACCTCAATAAACAAGCTGCTCAGGAAACTTACAAGAATATCGAAAATTTACCTGTGAGATGGTTAATTCCCCTGCTAGAAATCATTGGAGAGATTAAACCAGGAGCGTTACGGGTTAAAAACAAACATTTAATTATTTCTACTAAAAACACCCGTCATGTTGATGTTCTCAAAGCTTTTGAGTTTGTTTTCTTGATGGATGCTACTGCTACCCGTGACAATATGGCTATGCAGTTGGGGATTAATCCAGAGGAAATACTGGTGATATCGGAAATCCCCCCAGATTATAGTAATCTGAATATTCACCAAATTACGGGCTTTGGTTTGCTGAATAAAGACCGTAGTGGACCGTTAAAAGAAAGAGTTACAGCACTACGAAAGGAATTAGATTTACGTCATGATGGCAATATTGCTTATATAGACCACTTGGTACATAAAAACAAGGGTGATGGATATTGGTTTGTTGATAATCGCGGTAGTAATGCTTATGAAAATAAGCAAGCTATTTGTAGTTTTGGTACTCCCTATCAAGATATTGGAGCATCTGAGCAAGCTTATATAACTTTAACGGGAGATAGAAATGTTGGGAAAGAGAATGAAGCTTTTCAGGAGATAATTAACCATTTAGTTCAGACTGAGGTTGTGCAGTGTGTAGGTAGAACTAGAGCTAATCGCAGGACTGAACGGGTAACTTATTATGTTGTTAGTGAGAAGGATTTATCCTATTTAGCGGACTATTACCCTAATGCTAGGTTTATTAAGTCTGATGCTGTTGATATTTGTCCAGCCGCAGGAACGGAAATCCAGCAGACACGCAAGGGTATATTAACAGCATTCAAGCAATTGGTGGCAACAGGGGTGACAGATTGGCAGAAGGTTCGTCAGGGGGTATTAGCTAAAGCTGCTGGGATTTCTCAACCGTGGCTCAGTCAAGTTACTCAGAAGTATTTTGGGGGGTGGAATAGTTTTAAAAAATTATTACTACTCCTATATAACTCTCTATATAGGGTTAATAATAATTCTCTGGAGGTTTTGACTAAGGAGGAACAGTGGTTTATTGATGAGTATTTGCCTCTGCTTAAATATGGCTGTGAAGGGGGTGGTGAATCGGCGGAAATGATCATTGAAGACGTGATTACATTTAGTGAACATCTTGGCTGGCAAGGGTTTTCTAGGGCTGTGAATGCAGCGACGATAGAAATTAAAGCTTTTTTAATTGCTTGTTTGATATCTGTGTTGCCGCAGGAGATTCATGATGAGATTAAGCGTTACTTGGTTTCGTACTTGGCTAAAGTAGAACCTGAATACTAAGTTTGCACTTAAAAAAGCTGATTTTTTATAGTTGGAGTCAAGCAATACCATATTGCGATGTAGCTTGCTGCTTTTTTTAGGAGTGGGAGCAATTTCTTTTTGTCAAAAAGAAGTACATTGCCGTACAATGGGCTGTTTTTAAAATGCTATAAAACACCTTATGGTTGCTTTATGGGGAAATTATTTTGAGCGATCGCTACCTATTCCATCTATCACCCTATGAATTATCCTAAAATTAGATAAATTATAATTGTAAACTTGTTTATGAGTGTCTTAATACCTGATGATATTCTCCGAGCCAGCAAAATGACGGAAGGGGAACTAAAATTAGAAATCGCTATTATGCTTTATCAGCAAGGAAAAATTAGTAGTGGTAAAGTTCGTGCTTGGACTGGACTCACAGTAATTGAGTTTCAACATCAACTTGCTTTACGGGGACTTTGTATCAATTATGATGTAGAGGATTTTCAATCAGATGTCGAAACTCTAGAATCAATGGGGTTATTGTGATTATTGTTAGTGATACATCACCAATTACTAATTTAGCAGCAATCAATCAGCTAGACTTACTGCAAAAACTTTACACTGGGATTGTTATTCCCACAGCCGTTTATAATGAAATGGTCAGGGCAGGTAAAATTGTGCCTGGTGCTGTAGAGGTACAAACTTTACCTTGGATTCAAAAACAGTCTGTTGTAGATTCTCAAAGAGTAATATTGATTCAAGAAACCCAAGAAAATATTGATTTGGGTGAAGCAGAAGCGATTGTTTTAGCTCTGCAACTGAAATCGGATTTACTATTAATGGATGAACGTCGAGGTAGGATAGTTGCAACCAGCTATGGTTTGCAAATAACTGGCTTATTAGGAGTCCTATTGCAAGCGAAACGAAAAATGTTGATTCCTGCTGTAAAAATTTTGATGAATCAACTAATTGAGCAAGCTGATTTCCGAGTGAGTGACCAATTGTATACAACAATCTTACAAGCTGCTGGGGAATAATTAATTATTTAGCAACTGGGGGATTTTTGGGAACAAGTAAAACAAAATTACCGGACTCTGAGCGATCATTTTGAATGCAGGTTCATAAAAAATTACCATTTTACTTTTGTTATATCTGGCTTTATTTTACCATTTTTGGCAAATAAGATTGGCGATAATTGTTCTTAGCCATCAGTCTAGCTTCACGCCTTGTCCAACATTTTTGTAAAGGTACATCAGGCAATCTTTGCAGCAGCATAAACACACTATTATCTCCTGTCAACTTAGCAATTGTTTG
>JANMGZ010000717.1:0-4339 GCA_031374905.1 Dolichospermum sp. OTE_70_metabat_362_sub | reverse complement strand
CACCTTTAGCATATCTACCACCTTGGGTTTCTTGAAGGTGGGTATCTGGCCAGACCATTTGGAACTCAGGTGTAACTATTTTTGTCCACCCACTACCCACTGATTCAGCAATAAATGTCCCACTCCAATCAGGGTGGAATTGATAAACTCCCACGCGATCGCATTTTAAAGCCTGACGGACTTCTTGAGTGGTGGTTTTGAAGATATCTTCTACACCAATAGCTTGACGAATCCGGCTAACTATTTTATTTACAGCTTTTTCTTGTTCAGCTACTTTGGCTAATTCTGCTGTTTGTTGTTGAATCTTTTTGATATAGTCAATTTGAGATTTTGCGAGACTAAACTGTAAGCCTATTTGCGTTAAAAAGTTGATTTCTGACTCTTGCCATTCTCTAGTATTAGTGTTTTGATAAGCTGCCAATAACCCCCATAATTTATCTTCAAAGAAAATGGGGACTATCATGTAAGCTTTAACTTCAATCTGCTCTAAAATCTCGATATGACATTGAGCATGGCCAACTTGATAAATGTCATTAACTGCAAAGCTTTCACCTTGAGCATATCTACCACCTTGGGTTTCTTGGAGGTGAGTATCTGGCCAAACCATTTGGAACTCAGGTGTAACTATTTTTGTCCATCCACTACCCACTGATTCAGCGATAAATGTCCCACTCCAATCAGGATTAAATTGATAGACTCCGACGCGATCGCATTTTAAAGCCTGACGGACTTCTTGAGTAGTATTTTTGAAGATTTCTTCTACATTTGCTGCTTGTCGAATCCGATTAACAATCTTATTAACTGTTTTTTCTTGTTCAACTAATTTAGCTAGTTCTGCTGATTGTACTTGGACTTTTTCGACAAAATCAACTTGTGATTTAGCTAAACTAAATTGCAAACCAATTTGATTCAAAAAGTTAACTTCTGAAGATTTCCACTCACGAGATCCGGTATTTTGATAAGCCCCTAATAAACCCCATAATATATCACCGAAGAAGATCGGCACAATCACATAAGCTTTAGCTTCAAATTGTTCCAATATCTTAATATGACAATCAGCCAAACCAATTGCATAGGTGTCATTAACAACAAAGGTTTCACCTTTGGCATATCTACCACCTTTGGTATCTTGTAAGTAGGTATCGTCCAAAACCGTTTTGATATTTGGTCCGACTAATTGTGTCCAACCAGTACCTACTGATTCATGGACAAATCTACCACCCCAATCAGGTGTAAATTGATATATAGCAACGCGATCGCATTGCAAAGCCGCACGAATTTCTTGAGTAGTTGTTTGGAATATTGTTTCTACATCTAAGGATTGACGAATACGATTAACAATCCTATTAATTGCTTTTTCCTGTTCAGCCGCTCGTGCTAATGTTTGTACATAATCTATTTGGGTTTTAGCTTGGCTAAATTGCAAACTGACTTGAGATAAAAAGCTAACTTCTGAAGATTGCCATTCACGAGATGCAGAGTTTTGATAAGCTGCTAATAAACCCCACAATTGATCATCAAAGAAAATGGGGACATTGATATAAGCTTTGGTTTCAAACTGCTCCAATAACTCTAGGTAGCAAGGGGTAATATTGGCTTTGTAGATATCATTGACAGCAATTGTTTCTCCCTTAGCAAACCGCGCTCCTTTGGTTTCTTGAAAATAGGTATCTTCGATGATATCTTTAGGGTCTGTACTAACTAATTTACCCCAACCACTACTAACTGATTCCGCTACAAACTTACCGCTAAAGTCTGGGAGAAATTGATAAACTGCAACTCTGTCACATCGCAAAGCTTGACGCATTTCCTGGGTAGCAATTTTAAAGATGTCATCAATATTCGAGGACTGTCGAACACGGTTAATAATCTTAGTTAAAGCCTTTTCTTGTTTGCTAATCTGAGTTATTTGTTCATTTTGCTTTTGTACTTGTCCCAGATATTCTCCTTGGGAAACAGCTACACCAAACTGTGAACCAATCTGATTTAAAAAGCTAACTTCCCAATCTTGCCATTCCCGCGCTCCAGTATTTTGATAAGCTGCGAGTAAACCCCATAATTTTTCTCCAGAAAAGACGGGAGAAATAATATAAGCTTTGGCTTCAAACTGTTCTAAAATATCAATGTGACATTGAGCCAAACCGATTTTATAGGTGTCGTTAACAACAAAAGTTTCTCCTTTGGCATATCTACCACCTTTAGTATCTTGCAGGTGGGTATCTTCCCAAACCATTTGATAACCGGGAGTAACAACTTTCACCCAATTATTACCAACTGATTCAGAGATAAATTGACCACTCCAATCATCATTAAATTTATATACTCCCACGCGATCGCATTTCAATAATTGGCGAACTTCTTGGGTAGTAGTTTGAAAGATTTTGTCAACATCTGGCTGTTGTAAAATCTTGGTAATTACTTTCGCTGCTGACTGTTTAGCTAAAGAAGATTGTTTCAGTTCTTTTTGTAATTTGAATCCCTGAACTCTGTAGGTAATTTCTGTGGCAATTTGTGATAAAAGCGTGGTTTCTGTTTCCTGCCATTGTCGAGGTGTACCACAGCTATGAACTACTAATAAACCCCAAACTTTACTATCAACAAAAATCGGTAAACTTAAACTAGCTCTCACTTGAAATTTTTCAAGTAGCTGTTTTTGATAAGGAGTAACTTGAATTTGATTAATATCGTCAATAATGACAGGTTCTAGATAATCTTGACTGGTATACACACCAAACAAAATAGCAGCGAGATTTTCATTAATCGCAGGTGTCCAACCACTAGCTCTCGATTCAGCTAAAACAGTTCCGATATCATCTGTGGTAAATTGGTAGATCAGGACGCGATCGCAAGCAAGTTTATCTCTAACTTCTGCCACCGTTACAGGTAATAGCTTCTCTATATCTGGAACTTGACGCATCTTTCCAGTTATTTCTTGAAACCGCTGTCTCCAGATTTTAAATTCTTGAGCAATTAAATTTTTACTAGATGAATCATAATTAGCACCATTGCCTCCATTACCGTTATCTTTTTTCTTTTCTTCACTTGGCGCTGAAATAAAAATATTTCCAGCATCTTCATTTGGGTTTTGATATAAAGTCGTCATGCCATTAACCTCAATAATTATAGTAGTAGTAAACTAGCGATTGGTGACTGGTAGTTTTATTCCTTCTTCTTCCTCTTTCTTTCTCCTGACTCCTGACTCCTCTTTCAGTTATGTGTTGTCCAGATGGAATTTTGCACCATTGCGGAAGCATCCAAATTGAAAATCATTTGTTCAGCATCATTAATAAAATACCCTCGCAAAAAAGGTGTCATTTCTGGATAGAATACCTCTCCAGATGGTTGTTTCATTTGCTGACTATCCAACCCATCAATATCTATGAGTTGACGGATTAATATTCCTAAATACTTGCCTTCATGTTCTAACACTAATGCCATCATTTTGGACAAGAAATTTGACCCTTGTAAAAGTGGTGGATAACCTAGCATTTCTTCTAAATCAACCAACCACAACATTTCCCCTCTCCAGTTATAAATCCCCACCACACAATTAGGCATTTGTGGTACACCACATATTTCTGTGAGTGGTATTTGCACAACTTCTGTAATTTGTTCTAGGGGAATTACTGCTGTATCTCTTATTCCCAAAGAAAAGCTTAAAAATTTTTGTTTGGTTTCCAAAGTTAGTTTACCTCTACCCCAGATAATTCTTTTTAGCCACTAAAAATGTAGATTGCCTTACCGAAGGGGTAAAAACTTCCTCAAATCTAAAATCTAAAATTCGGTGACTAATCCACAATTTATGATTTAATCAATCCTTTCAAAGTCCGCATTAATTCTTCCTTATCCACTGGTTTAGCTAGATAAGCATCAGCACCTAACATATTTCCCCACATTTTATCTACATCACTACTTTTAGTAGAACAAAAAATCACAGGAATGTTGCTAGTTTCGTCATTGTCTTTTAATTCCCGACAAATTTCATAGCCGCTTTTGTCAGGTAAAATTACATCTAAAACTATTACATCTGGTTTATTGTTACCTATTTTAGATTGTGCCTCTGCACTACTTGTAGCACAAACTACGGAATAGCCAGCCTGTTGTAAATATTTACTGATAACTTGCATATCAGTTACGCCATCTTCCACTACTAGAACCGTACTCATGATAATTACCTATTTAATTCTTTTAAGAATGTTAACAAAAACTAGAATATCCTATTAGACAGATCCAATAAACACTTGTTAGCTGTGATCGATTGTATTGAAAGTTAGTCTGTTAAGTGGCAGCTTCCACTTGCAGTTGATAAATGCAGCTGGATGCTGTTATCAAATACTAG
>JANMGZ010000709.1:0-8138 GCA_031374905.1 Dolichospermum sp. OTE_70_metabat_362_sub | reverse complement strand
AATGCACTGCGGTGGAAGGGACAAACTATTGCCCCATTTTCGATTTTCCCTTTTTCCAAGGACATTTTCAAGTGAGGGCAGGTATTATCTACAGCATAAAGCTGATTTTCGTGGTTTAAGAGTAGAATTTTGCGATCGCCTACTTTAACTACTTCTCTTTTACCGACAGCTAGGGCATTAGCAGCTAAAACTTGAGTCCAAGCCATGAAATTCTCCTTATCTTCAATAGACTGTTCTTAGTTTCTCGCAATTGTGTCCTATGCGATCGCTAATATAATAATATAGGTAGGGGCGCAGGGCCTGCGCCCAGGAGAGTGCATACTCCTATATTGAGAATTGAGATTTAGGCAAACTCAATAGTTTCGACAAAATCTAAAATAGTTCGCTTCATTTTCTCAGCTTCTTGTTTGACAGAACCAGGTGTTTCACTATTTAAAAAGCTGCGTTGACTACTAACTATATACAAACATTCATTATTGACAAAGGACAATAATCCTCTATAGGCATCTAATCTGATCCCATTGCCATTAGTTTCATGCTTAGATATAGTTGAACCTTTGGGCATATTTACTAATACATAGTAATATCTTTCTAAGGTATCTTGTAAATATTCTGTATACTTAATTTCAGCATTGGGAACATTAGCAGTAATTGCCTGGGGAACATATTTATCGACAAGAACTTTATGCAGATATGTTTCATCTTCTTGGGATTCTAGATCATCAATCTGTTCTGGAGAGAGGGGATAATAATCAATTCTAAGTAAAGTACCAATATCATCAGAAAAGCTGACCATTCCTGTTTCAGTTTGAATTTTACCCCCCTGTTCAGAATCCAGAGGAATAGGAACTGTAAAGTTACCCAAGGGTGATTGATAAAACTGTTCACCCGCTTCATTTAATATGACTGCTTCATATTCTTCATCTAGATATTCTTCCTCATCTCCTGCTTCAATTGCATCAATTATCTCTTTGATAATTTCTTCTGCTTCTTCATTTTCCAGTTCCAAAGCTATTTGTAGTTGTTTGAGAAAATCCTTTTTATCTGCGGGAATAACTAAATTTTCTGCATCTAAAAGCATAATCACTCCAGCCGCAAAACCATCTAGAACTATTTCATCAGAAATCCCTGCATTAGCAGCATTAAACAAAGAACCTAATCCAGCATTCTCAGCAATTTCTATGAGTCTATCCACGGTTTCTAGCATTTCTTCTTCTGAGTATTCATCAAAAATCTCAAATTCCCAGAGAATATCAGCTAAACTTTCTGCATCTATATCTTCAATACCAGAATCAACTATTGTGGTAATCACAGCAATGGCTGCTACTGCTTCTTCTTCATTCAATGATTCTTTGATTGTCTCTTTGGATTTGAAAATATAATCATACTTTGTCATAACTTCTATCTCCTCACTTAATCCGCTGTTTGTACTTAATTACTAGGTTGGGAAATCCGGGTTTCAATATCTTCTAATGTCCGTAATAATAGGCGATTTGCCTGTAATTGCCAACCCCATTTTTGAATTCTAAAGGCCGCTAAAGTCCCTCCTATGGCTGCTAATAAGCAAATAGGTTGATTTAGGGAAATCCCAAATAACAGACCCAAACCAGCAATTCCCCAAAATGGTAAGGCCACAGTTTGTCTTTGTTCCTCCACAATTTCTGCAATTTTACCAGATGGTATTGTAGCTAATAATGTCGCTTTTAGTTGCCGTTGTTCTGCTAATGATACCGATAAACCAATCTTTCGGCGCAGTTTTTCCATTTTTCGGGCATCAGTGCTATACTCCGTAAGTTCATCTTCTGCCATTTTTAGCAATCGTTCTAATTGTGACATGATAGATTAATTTTTCTGACTGTGTTAGAGCTATTATTCTACATTTGTGGACAACAAGATCCTCGATTTCTTAGAGGTTGTTTGAAAAGTCTAAATTCATACATCTCTGGGCGGTTAGAAACCGCGGCTACACAGACTAAACCCACCTTTGTGGGTTTAGAAGCCTTGATTTTTAATTAGTCCACGAAGGTGGACTTAGCCTGTGTAGTAGCGAATTATATTCGCCATAAACTTTTTAAACAACTTCTTAGATAAATCGGGGATCTAACTCTATTTTTATTGTTAGTTTTTTCAAAAATATCTGAAGAACATTATGAAAAAAACTTGGTTTCGATTAGGAATAATAGCCATATTTCTGCTTTCATTCAGTTTGCGTTTTTGGGGATTAAACCGATTTAATACTCTCGTATTTGATGAAGTTTATTTTGCTAAATTTGGTAACAACTATCTTACCCATACACCATTTTTTAATGCTCATCCACCCCTAAGTCAATATATGATTGGGTTAGGTATTTGGATAAGTAGTCATATTCCCATTGGCCGAGATACTGTAAATAGTCTGACAGATTCTTTATTATCCCCTTGGAATTATCGTTGGGTAAATGCGCTTACGGGTTCGTTGATTCCCGTAGTCGTGACTTTATTAACTTATCAATTTAGTTATCGTCATCGTTTTGCTTTATTAGCAGGATTTTTTACAGCTTGTGATGGCTTATTTTTAGTAGAATCTCGTTATGCTTTAAGTAATGTCTATATAGTTATTTTTGGCTTACTAGGACAATGGTTATTATTATTGGCATTGGATCAGCAAAAACGGTGGTTTTGGTTAATTCTTTCGGGAATAAGTTTTGGTGCTTGTATTGGGACAAAATGGAACGGTTTATGGTTTCTTGCTGGTGCTTATGGTTTATGGATAGCAGCTTGGATAATTCGCTGGTTACAATCTTTTGATATTACATCCCGCAGACCATTATTTTCTTATTTACGTTTTCTTGATCATTCTCCTAATTCTCAAACTATTACTATAAAAACACCTTTACAAAATCTCACTAAATTAAATATTTGGCAGATGGTTTCCTATTTGGGAATCATTCCCGCAGTTATTTATGGTCTGATTTGGATTCCTCATCTCCGACTTGATCAAAGATATGGATTTATTGAAGTTCATAAACAAATTTTACACTTTCATCTGCAATTAGGTGGTAATAGTCCTAGTGTTCATCCTTATTGTGCAGCATGGTATAAATGGCCATTGTTAACTCGGCCAATGGCTTATTATTATGAAACTGCTCAAAGTATTCATGATTCCCTACCTGTATTTGGGCCTTCCTTACCTGATGGTGCTGGTAAAGTAGTTTATGATGTTCATGCGATGGGAAATCCTTTTTTATGGTGGTTTGGTTTAGCTGCTATGGTATTTTTAATTGGTATGGTAATGATAAAAATTATCATCCCAATTATAGAAAAAAAGCGATTATTTATTCCGAAAAATCTCAGTAGTGATACTTGGATTGGGTTATTTTTAGTTATAAATTATGGCGCTAATTTCCTCCCTTGGGTGAAGGTAACAAGATGTGTTTTCATCTATCATTATATGTCTGCGGTTGTCTTTACATTTATAGCGATCGCTTGGTTTGTTGATCAATGTCTCCTCAGTTATTATCGTCAACTGCGGGTAGTAGGTGTAACTATAACCTTTATAATTATCGCTGCTTTTATTTTCTGGATGCCTATTTATCTAGGTTTACCTCTCTCTCCTGATGGTTATAGAATGCGGATGTGGTTTAGTTCTTGGATTTGATATCAGCATTCCGTCAAAAGCAGAAATAGCAAAAAATTGATCGCAGATAAACGCAGATAAAGATGAATAAATTAATTAATTTGATGATTTTTTGCAGTCTCACATAAAATGGCGATTTCTTAATACTTAATATATATACATAAATACTGTAGTTTTAATCATGGGGAATTTTACATTTCTTATCTATATATTCCGCAATAGAGATTTAAACTGTGTAAGAATATTAGGGAACAGCAACTATCTCTAGAGAATTTGCCACTGTCAAAGGTGCTAAATCAAAAATAATTTTTATAAGTGTGAGAAGTTTAGATTAAATCTACATATTTTTTACTTCCAAATCATGGAGGAAAGGCTTGATGAATATCAATATCAAACAACAGCATTTTAACATCAACAGCTTAAAGGAAGCGCCAATACATTTAGTGAGTGAAATTCAAACTCATGGGATTTTATTAGTCTTACAAGAGCCAGATTTACAAATCTTACAAGTTAGTCAAAATACTCTTGGCACTTTTGGTATATCTCCAGAAGACATGGTGCAACAGGAATTAGAAGATTTACTAGATCCTTACCAAATACAAAAAATTAAATTTTGGTTATTAGAAGAAAATTTAGATTTTATTAACCCTAGCAAAATTTGGATCAAGAAAGAAGGAGATGAATATACAGTATTTGATGCAACTTTTTATCGTAACTCCGAAGGATTTTTAATCTTAGAATTAGAACCTACGGCATCTCAAGAAAATATCCCTTTTTTAAGTTTTTATCATTTAGCTACAACTTCAATCAATCGGTTACAAAAAAGCAAAAGCCTCCGCGATTTTAGTCAAATCATCGTTCAAGAAATCCGCAAAATGACAGGATTTGATAGAGTGATGTTATATAAATTTAGTGATGATGCAGATGGTTCTGTGATTGCTGAAGAAAAAATAGATACTTTAGAACCTTATTTAGGTTTGCATTATCCAGAATCAGACATTCCTCGGCCAGCAAGACAATTATTTCTGCAAAACTCCATTAGAGTTATTCCTGATACAAGCGTTCAATCATCAGCCGAACTTTTTCCCAAAATTAACCCATTTAGCGGCAAACCCATTGATTTAACTAATTCCATTCTCAGAAGTGCTGCACCATGTCATCTAGAATATTTACATAATATGGGCGTGGGTGCATCTTTGACTATTTCCTTAATTAAGGATCACAAACTTTGGGGTTTAATTGCTTGTCACCATCAATCACCTAAATATGTTTCTTATGAACTACGGAAAGCTTGTGAATTTTTAGGAAGAATCATATTTTCAGAAATTTCTGGAAAAGAAGAAACAGACAACTACGACTATCAAATAAGTTTGAAACAAGTTCAATCACAATTGGTTGAATATATGTCTCAAGAGCAGAACTTTATTGATGCTTTAGTCAAAAATCAACCAAATCTACTGGATTTAACTAATGCTGAAGGTGCAGCAATCTATTTTGGTGGTAAGTATACTCTGATAGGGAATACTCCTCACGAGGAGGAATTGAATTTTTTAGTCGAATGGCTGAAAAATAATGGCAAAGATGAGGTATTTTACACAGATTCTTTACCTCATATTTATCCAGACGCGATAAGCTTTAAAAAGGTGGCTAGTGGTTTATTAGCTATTCCTCTTTCTGGGCAAAATTATGTATTATGGTTTCGACCAGAAGTAGTTCAAACTGTAAATTGGGGTGGAAATCCCCATCAGGCTTTTTCTGTTGATGAATCTGGAGAAAATGTTCGGTTATCTCCACGTAAATCTTTTGACTTATGGAAAGAAATAGTTCAATTAAAATCTTTACCTTGGCAAAATGTAGAAATTAAAGCTGCATTAGAATTGCGAAAATCAATTATCAATATTGTTTTACGTCAAGCTGATGAATTAGCCCAATTAGCTGAAGATTTGAAACGTTCTAATGCAGAATTGAGAAAATTTGCTTATGTCGCTTCTCATGATTTACAAGAACCACTAAATCAAGTTGCTAATTATGTGCAACTTTTAGAAATGCGTTATGAAGCAGCACTAGATGCAGATGCAAAAGAGTTTATTGGTTATGTCGTCGGAGGTGTGAATTTGATGCAGACGTTAATTGATGACGTACTCGCATACTCCAACGTAGATACTTTAGGAATTGCTTTTCAAGTCACAGAAGTAGAAACAGCTTTAAATCGGGCTTTAAGTCATTTACGTCAACGGATTGTGGAAGCTGACGCAATCATTACCCATGATCCCTTACCCACCGTCATGGCTGATGAAACACAATTAATTCAGCTATTTTTAAACCTGATTAGTAACGCTATCAAATTCCGCAGTAGTCAACCACCAAACATTCATATCAGTGCCCAAAGACTAGAAAATGAATGGTTATTTTCAATTCAGGATAACGGTATTGGTTTAGATCCACAATTTAGCGATCGCATTTTTATCATCTTTCAACGTCTACACACCAGAGATGAATATCCTGGTACAGGAATAGGGTTAGCTATTTGTAAAAAAATCATCGAATGTCATCGTGGACGTATTTGGGTAGAATCACAACTCGGTCAAGGTGCAGCTTTCTATTTTACAATTCCCGTCAGAGTTGGTGATCATGAACATCAAAATACCAGAAACACACAAAATAATTTTTTTAGTGGAGGACAATAAAGCTGATGTTCGTCTCATTGAAGAAGCATTAAAAACCAGTTTATTACCTCATCAAGTAATCACAGTTAGAGATGGTGTAGAAGCTATGGCTTATCTTCATCAACAAGGAGAATATGCTAACGTACCACGCCCTGATTTAATTTTATTAGATTTGAATTTACCTAAAAAAGATGGGAGAGAGGTATTAGCCGAAATTAAATCTGATCATCAACTCAAACGTATTCCTGTGATCATTTTGACAACTTCCCAAAATCAAGATGATATTTTCCATAGTTATGACTTACACGCCAACTGCTACATTACAAAATCTCGTAATATCAGTCAGCTATTCCAAATCATTAAAGGAATTGATGATTTTTGGTTTTCTACCGCGACTCTACCATCAGAATAAAACCACCTGAGTTCGGAGTATCTCCTTCGGAGACGCTACGCGAACGGAGTATCTCCTTCAGAGACGCTACGCGAACAGAGTTATGATTTTTAAGAGCGAAAGAATAAGGGTTTGAGACTCCTACTTGGGGCGAGTTTTCCAAAACTTATTTTATGTCGAACTCAGGTAAAACTGTATGGGCGCAGGGTATGCGCCCATATTTCGCCCATATTAAACTTACGAAGAAACCTATTTTAATTCATAAATCACAAGAGGTAAAACCCACAAATGATCACCGCAAATGCTACAATAAAAATCTTATTAATTGAAGATAATTTAGCCGAAGCTAGATTATTACAAGAGTTTATCAAACTCACAAAATCTCAAAATTTTATTTTAGTCCATGTTCAAAAACTTCAAGATGGAATAGACCAATTAAACAGCGAAAAATACGACGTAATTTTATTAGATTTAACCCTTCCTGACAGTCAAGGATTATCTTCCATACCCCAGATACTCCAGCAAAATCCTAGCAACCCTATCATAGTTCTTACTAACACCAATGATGAAGAACTAGCCATTGAAGCAGTCAGACAAGGAGCGCAAGATTATCTAGTCAAAAGACACGTAAATCCTGATATATTGGTGCGTTCATGTCGATATGCTATTGAACGTAAACAGTTTTTAGAACAACTACATCAAGCTAATCAAACATTAGAAACTAAAGTTGAAGAAAAAACGGCAGAACTTGTAAAATCCCAAGAAATTAATCAGCTTAAATCTGAATTTGTTTCCATGCTTTCCCATGATATTCGTAATCCTCTCAATACAATTCTTTTAGCGGCTGGATTACTACAAAGGCATAATGAAGGACTGATAAGTAATGGGCAAATAAATCATTTACAACTCATCCGTAACGCCATCAAGAATGTATCACATTTATTAGATGAAGCTTCATTAATTGGTAAATCAGATTCTGGTAAATTATCATATCAACCACGTCTACTTGATTTAGAAAAATTATGCTGTGAATTAATAGAACAATCTCAATTAGTTATCCAAGAAAAACATTTGAATTTAGTTTTCACCAGTTCCGAACCCTGTCTTGAATTTATGGGAGATGAAGTTTTATTAAGGCATATTATTGGCAATTTACTCAATAATGCCATTAAATATTCACCTCCCGGTAGTAAAATCCTATTTGAAATAATTAAGCAAGAAAAAGCCGTAATTTTAAGATTTCAAGATCAAGGAATTGGAATTACAGAAGAAGATCAAAAACAACTATTTCAACCATTTCATCGAGGAGAAAATGTGGGAATAATTCCTGGTTGTGGTCTAGGATTAACAATTGTTAAACAGTGCGTCGCAGCCCACGAAGGTGATATTACAGTTAATAGTCAAGTGGGAGTGGGTTCAACTTTCACCGTAACTTTGCCTATCATTACGTAGGGTGGGCATAAAC
>JANMGZ010000707.1:0-12027 GCA_031374905.1 Dolichospermum sp. OTE_70_metabat_362_sub | reverse complement strand
TAAGTTACCTACTCGGAGCATGGTGTGTAGGTAACTTAGAAGAGTCCTTAAAATTTTACTGTGATGTTCTAGGAATGAAGTTACTGCGACGAAAAGATTATCCAGCGGGAGATTTTACCCTAGCTTTTGTTGGTTATGGAGAAGAAAATGAGCATACAGTTTTAGAACTCACCCACAACTGGGGCGTAGAAAAGTATGATTTAGGTAATGCCTATGGTCATATCGCTTTGGGTGTGGATGATATTTACTCTACCTGTAAGACGATTAAACAGCTTGGCGGTAAAGTAGTACGAGAACCATGTCCTATGAAACATGGTTCAACAGTAATTGCTTTTGTGGAAGATCCAGATGGTTATAAAGTTGAATTAATTCAGTTAGTGCGATTCGTTGTTAACTGAATCACGGTAAACAGTTCGTAAATAACCTCACCAACCCAACTTAGTAGTTTATCGAACGCCATGTAAAAGTCAAGGAGGAAGCGTCGCCAAATGACCCTTCACTCATAAAAATAGTGGGAAAAACGCCACCAGAAATATGGAAAGAGCTACTGAGAGAAAAACTCTTAAAAGTATAAAAAAAATCGCTCATAACCAAAATTGGCAATGTCCTATCTGTAGTGAACCTTTATTCAATAGAGAGGAATTAAATACCCATCACATAGTTCCCGTTGCTTAAGGTGGACGAGACGGCATTGAAAACCTACAGCACTTGCATCATGTCTGTCACTAACAGGAACATTCTAAAACCAAGTCAACTGGCTTGAAGTAAGGCTTGAGCCGTGTAAGTGCGAAAGTCTTATGTACGATTCTTAGGGGAGAGGGGAACGGTGAGGTTGAAACCTTACCCAACTAGGCCCCCTAGACTTAACCAAAACTCCAAAATAATTTAGGGAAGAGAACTTCTTTACCCATTACCCAATTCCCCCCCTAAACTTAAATTACAAGTCTAAAATCTAAAATTTTACAAATGCAGCCAACAGATCCTGATAAATTTACTGATACAGCTTGGGAAGCGGTAGCAAAATCCCAAGAAGTAGCTCGTGCTTATAAACAACAACAGTTAGAAGTTGAACATTTAATTATTGCCCTTTTAGAAGACACCACAGGTTTAGCTACAACTATTTTGAGTCGTGCTGAAGTTGATCTAGTGCGGTTTCAACAACAGTTGGAGGCTTTTACCCAACGTCAACCAAGAGTGGCTAAAAGTGATCAACTTTACCTAGGTCGTAATTTAGAAAAGTTTTTAGATAAAGCTGATGAAATTAGAGCCAAAATGAGAGAAGAAGAAATCTCAGAAGGGCATATAATCTTAGCATTTGGTGATGATGAACGTGTCGGTAGACGGTTATTTAAAAGCTTAAATATAGATATTGCTCAGGTAGAACTTGGAGTTAAATCTGTTCGCGCTAGTCCCAAAATCAAAGCATCACCAAAAGTAGAAGCAGATGCATTTGATGAAGCTTTGAAAAGATTCGGGCGAGACTTGACAGAACAAGCCAAAGCGGGAAAATTAGATCCAGTTATTGGTAGAGATGATGAAATTCGGCGGGTAATTCAGGTTTTATCTCGACGTAGTAAAAATAACCCTGTGTTAATTGGTGAACCGGGAGTTGGGAAAACTGCGATCGCAGAAGCTTTAGCTCAAAGAATGGTCAATGGTGACGTTCCTGAATCTTTGAAAAACCGCCAATTGATCTCCTTGGATATCGGTAGCTTGATTGCGGGAGCAAAATATAGAGGTGAATTTGAAGACCGTTTAAAAAATGTCCTCCGTGAAGTTACGGAATCAAACGGGCAAGTGGTTCTATTTATTGATGAATTACATACCGTTGTTGGGGCTGGTTCTAATCAACAAGGGTCAATGGATGCTGGAAACTTGCTTAAACCAATGTTGGCACGAGGTGAGTTACGTTGTATTGGTGCAACTACCTTAGATGAATATCGCAAGTTTATTGAAAAAGATGCAGCATTAGAAAGAAGATTTCAACAAGTATATGTAGATCAACCAACAGTAGAAAATACAATTTCGATTTTGCGGGGTTTAAAAGAGCGTTATGAAGTGCATCATAACGTTAAAATTTCTGATTCGGCTTTAGTTGCAGCAGCAACTTTATCAGCGCGGTATATTGCTGACCGTTTTTTACCAGACAAAGCTATTGACTTGGTTGATGAAGCCGCAGCGAAATTAAAAATGGAGATTACATCTAAACCTGCGGAATTAGAAACTATTGACAGACGTTTGATGCAGCTAGAAATGGAAAAGCTGTCATTGTCTGGAGAAGAACAGACTATTTCCCCAACTAAAGAACGATTAGAACGGATTCAGGAAGAAATTGCCAGTTTAACAGTCAAACAGCAAATATTTAATGAACAATGGCAAGGGGAAAAGCAGTTATTAGAAGCTATTAGCGAGTTAAAAAAAGAAGAAGACGCAATGCGGGTACAAATTGAACAAGCAGAGCGAGACTATGATTTGAATAAAGCTGCTCAACTCAAGTACGGTAAATTGGAGGGTGTGCAAAGAGAACGAGAAGTCAAAGAAGCGAAACTTTTAGAAATTCAAACCCAAGGTTCTACCCTGCTGCGCGAACAAGTCACCGAAGCGGATATTGCCGAAATTGTCGCTAAATGGACAGGAATTCCCGTAAATCGGCTTTTGGAATCAGAACGGCAAAAATTACTGCAACTAGAAAGTCATTTACATCAAAGGGTTATCGGTCAAGAAGAAGCCGTTTCCGCCGTCTCTGCGGCGATTCGTCGCGCTCGTGCGGGGATGAAAGATCCTTCTCGCCCCATTGGTTCATTTTTGTTTATGGGACCAACTGGAGTGGGTAAAACCGAACTCGCCCGCGCCTTAGCTCAGTTTCTCTTTGATTCTGATGATGCGCTGGTGCGTTTGGATATGTCCGAGTATATGGAAAAACACTCAGTTTCCCGTCTGGTGGGTGCGCCTCCAGGATATGTTGGTTATGAAGAAGGGGGACAACTTTCGGAAGCGATTCGCAGACATCCTTACTCAGTTGTGCTGTTAGATGAAGTGGAAAAAGCCCACCCCGATGTATTTAATATTTTGTTGCAAGTTTTAGATGATGGTAGAGTTACTGATTCTCAAGGACGGGCTGTAGATTTTCGGAATACTGTCATAGTCATGACTAGCAACATCGGTAGTGAACATATTTTGGATGTATCTGGTGATGATTCCAAGTATGATCTAATGCGTAATAAGGTGATGGAAGGTTTACGAAGTCACTTCCGTCCCGAATTTCTCAACCGCATAGATGATCTGATCCTTTTTCACGCTCTCAACCGTTCAGAAATGGGGCATATTATCCGTATTCAACTTAAACGGGTGGAAAATCTACTCAAAGAACAGAAAATATCTTTCGAGATATCCCAAGCCGCTTGTGATCATCTTGTAGAAGCTGGCTATGATCCTGTTTATGGCGCACGTCCATTAAAACGGTCAATTCAACGTGAGGTAGAAAATCCTCTGGCTACGAAGTTATT
Source organism: Dolichospermum sp. OTE_70_metabat_362_sub (assembly GCA_031374905.1). Taxonomy (GTDB): domain Bacteria; phylum Cyanobacteriota; class Cyanobacteriia; order Cyanobacteriales; family Nostocaceae; genus Dolichospermum. The sequence goes on along the minus strand of JANMGZ010000707.1, from coordinate 8,521 downwards.
GGAGAATACTTTCATCTCTGGTGATACCATCATCATTGATAAGGTTGAAACCGGATTAAGTTTTAGTAAAAAACTTTAACTGAATTTTCATTAATAAATAGAAGCTTTTTAGGGAATTTATTTGATATTAGAAAAAAGGGCGTTGCTGATAGCCTGCGTGGCGTAGCCATATTGGCGGATGATTTTTGGAGGTAGAGACGTTCCATGGAACGTCTCTACAAAGGTCTTGAATGTATGCAAAATTATTTCATCTCTAAAATCAGCAACGCCCAAAACAAAATGACAGATAAAGTTAATTATCATCGTTGACTATTCTTTTCTGCCAGTTCCGAAAGACTAATAGATTCATAATATTCAAAAGGTTGATGAATCCAAGGATTATTAGCCAGATAATCAGCATAATAATCAGGGACAACAACGGAACAAGCTTTATACCAAATTACAGCGGTGCGAATTTCCTCTATGGGGGATTGGCTATAGGAGTTTAACCAAGGGACTGTTTCTTGAATAGTAATCCCAGAGTCTACTAAATCATCTACTAGCAGAATCCGTGAACCTAAATTTTCGCTAGTCATGGTTAACTGACGAGAAATAATTAAATTATTTCTTTTATGTTTACCTGCGCTGCTGTAAGATGAAGTAGATAAAATTGCTAAAGGTTCATTATATATGCGAGAAATAATATCTCCTACTCGCAGTCCTCCTCTAGCTAAACAGACAATTTGGTTAAATTCCCAACCAGATTGATATATCTTGACCGCCAATTGTTCAATTTTATGGTGATAATCTGACCAAGAAATGTAAAGGTCTGACATAGAAGTAAAATAAGTGTGTTAGTAATTGACAATTATCAATTGTCAATTGTCAATTGTCAATTATTAGGGTGATTTATGGTTCAAGATAATTCTGATCATCACGATTTTCACAAATCTCTGACCAGTGAAAAATTAGATTTGAAAACTAAACTAGCTTATGGGGCTGGAGATTTAGGCCCTGCAATTACTGCGAATATTGCTGTATTTTACCTGTTAGTTTTCTTTACTAATGTAGCAGGAATTCCAGCAGGTTTGGCAGGTAGTATTTTGATGATTGGCAAAATTTGGGACGGTATCAATGATCCTATGGTGGGAATGTTGACTGATAAAACCCAATCCCGGCGCTGGGGTCGTCGTCTACCTTGGCTTTTATATGGGGCAATTCCTTTTGGATTTTTCTTTTTTTTGCAATGGATTGTCCCCCAATTTACTGCTGACAAAAGTATTAATGTTTGGTATTTATTTTGGTATTATGTAGTAATTGGAATTGTATCTCAGGTATTTTACACTGTTGTGAATTTGCCTTATACAGCCATGACTCCTGAATTAACTCAAGATTATGATGAACGGACTAGTTTAAATAGTTTTCGGTTTACATTTTCGATTGGTGGCAGTATTTTATCGTTAATTTTATCAAAAATTATTTTCTCACAAATTAGCGATCGCCAACAACAATATTTAGTTTTAGCGGCAGTTTGTACCGTGATTTCGGTTTTATCTTTGTATTGGTGCGTTTATGGGGTGCGCGATCGCATTTTGGCTTTTGAAGCGAAACGGATTCAATTACCACAAGAAGCCGAAATTCCCTTTTTTGAACAGCTAAAAATTGTTTTTAGTAATAAACCTTTTCTCTTTGTCATTGCTATTTATCTTTTTTCTTGGTTAGGTGTGCAAATCACAGCCAGCATTATTCCCTATTTTGTAGTTAATTGTATGCGTCTGCAAGAAGGAGATGTTCCCACAGTCATGATTGCAGTTCAGGGAACGGCTTTATTTATGCTATTTATTTGGAGTAATTTAAGTAAAAAGATTGGCAAAAAACTGGTCTATTTCTTAGGAATGACTTCCTGGATTATTGCGGCTGCTGGATTATTTTTCTTACAGCCAAATCAAGTTGGTTTAATGTATGTTATGGCTGTAATGGCAGGTGTGGGAGTTTCTACAGCTTATCTAATTCCTTGGTCAATGATACCTGATGTAATTGAATTAGATGAATTGCAAACTGGACAACGACGGGAAGGTATTTTTTATGGTTTCATGGTTTTATTACAAAAATTCGGTTTAGCTTTTGGGCTATTTTTGGTCGGTAATACTTTACAAGCTTATGGTTTTAAAGAAGCAGTTGCTGGACAAAATTCTTTACCTGTACAACCGGAATCTGCACTTTTAGCTATTCGGATTTCTGTTGGACCAATACCAACAATTTGTTTAATTGCCGGGTTGGTTTTAGTCTATTTCTATCCCATTACCCGCGAAATGCACGCGGAAATTATGCTAAAACTGCAAGCACAACGAGAGAAAATTTAAACCCAAAGAAGGTCGGGAGTAAATTAAACGCAGATAGACGCAGATAAGACTGGATGAATTCATGAACATCTTCCGAAAAGATTGTAGAGACGTTCCATGGAACGTCTCTACTACTATGGATTTGATGATTTAGTGCAGCTTGATCTTAATTTGGTATAACTATATTTTTAAGCTAAAATCAAGCATTACAGCACTTTTGAGACAGATACAATTTACATAATGAACGTTACACAAGAACAACTAAAACTCAAATTAACTCAGGCTTTAGTGGCTGCATTTGGTACAGATTATACCAATACAGATCCAATTTTGGTTTCTGCCAGTAATCCTAAATTTGGTGATTATCAGGCTAATGTGGCTTTATCTCTGAGTAAAAAGTTAGGAAAGCAACCGAGAATCATTGCTGGGGAAATTGTTAATAAACTAGATGTATCTGATATTTGTGAACCTCCAGAAATCGCAGGTCCCGGTTTTATTAATCTCAAATTACAAACATCTTACTTAGAAGCACAACTTAACGCGATTCAGGTAGATGCTAGATTGGGAATACCCATAGCTACAAATCCCCAAAAGCAAATTGTTGATTTTTCTAGTCCGAATATTGCGAAAGAAATGCACGTCGGACATTTACGTTCTACTATTATTGGTGATTCTATTGCCCGGATTTTAGAATTTTGTGGTCATGATGTTTTGCGATTAAATCATGTTGGTGATTGGGGTACGCAATTTGGGATGTTAATTACTCATCTTGTTGATTGTTATCCCGATCTACAGGGTATTATGTTTATGGAAACTCCTCTAGGCAACTATTTACATGGTGATGTAAATATAGGAGACTTGGTTGAGTTCTATAGAGAGTCTAAGAAGAAATTTGATAACGATGAAGAATTTCGAGAAAGATCCCGAAAAGCAGTAGTAAGCCTACAATCCGGGGATAAATTCACAAAAGACGCATGGACTCTTCTTTGTGAGGCTTCTCGAAAAGAATTTCAAATCATTTATGATTTACTCAATATTGAATTAATAGAAAGAGGTGAATCTTTTTATAATCCCTTATTACCAAAAGTTGTGGAAGATTTAGCAACAACGGGATTACTAGAAACAAGTCAAGGGGCAAAATGTGTTTTCTTGGATGGTTTTACAAATAGGGAAGGTAATCCTTTGCCTTTAATTGTGCAAAAAACTGACGGTGGTTATAACTACGCAACCACAGATTTAGCAGCTTTAGGTTATCGGATTCAAGAAGATAAAGCCAAGCGGATTGTTTATGTGACAGACGAAGGACAATCTAACCACTTTGCCCAATTTTTCCAAGTAGCAAGAAAAGCAAATTGGATTCCTGAAGATGTGGAATTAGTTCATGTTCCTTTTGGGTTAGTGTTAGGTGAAGATGGCAAAAAATTCAAAACTCGTTCTGGGGATACTGTGCGGTTACGGGATTTATTAGATGAAGCTATTAACCGCGCTCGTGCAGACATAGAAAATAGATTAAAAGAAGATGAACGAGTCGAAACAGAAGAATTTATTCAAAATGTCGCGGAAGTAGTCGGGATTAGTGCGGTGAAATATGCTGATTTAAGCCAAAATCGCACGAGTAGCTATGTCTTTAGTTATGACAAAATGTTATCTCTCAAAGGCAATACAGCCCCTTATCTCCTCTATGCTTATGTGAGGATTCAAGGTATTAGTCGTCAAGGGAATATTGATTTTACTAACTTGGGAATCAATCGCCAAATCTTACTCAAAGAAGATGAAGAATTAACTTTAGCTAAACATCTTCTGCAACTCGATGAGGTGATTAAAGAAGTAGAACAAGATTTATTACCAAATCGGTTGTGTGATTATTTGTATCAACTCAGCGATAAGTTTAACAAGTTCTATGAAAATTGTCCTGTTCTCAAATCTGAAGAACCTGCCAGAACTTCACGCTTAATGTTATGTGATTTAACGGCAAAAACTCTGAAGTTGGGATTATCTTTGTTGGGAATTAAGGTTTTAGAAAGGATGTAAATAGAATAATTTATGAGTAAAACAGGCGGTTAAAAACCGCGTCTATACAGGCAAAGCCCACCTGGGTGGGTTTAAAATCCTTGATTTTTCGTTAGTCCGCGCAGGCGGACTTTGTTTGTATAGCAGTGAATTCCATTCGCCAAGTCTTAAGTTGACACTATCCACAAATTCAGGTTTTCATGTCCCCACAATCCTTAATTATTATGGTTCTATCGTTTCCATTATTTATGGAAAAGAATATTAATTTAATAGGGTACAGCAACTTTTATTGGCGGCTGCAATTAAATCGCAATAACCTTATTCATAATTTTCTGTGGTTAACTAGTGCAATTACTTTAGAAATATATATGAAGATAGTCCTTATAAATTGCGCGTAAATCTGTTAACGGGGGCTTTATATCCTACGAAAATTTATGGACAAATACGTGGTGTAGATAGAATAATAGATAGTATCTACCATATAGAAGTTGAGAATAATTGTCTGACATTAATTTATAAATTAATTGATGATAGATTGGAAAATTATGTTATACCAAATAAAAGTATCAATGGATTCATCTTTTTAGTTAGTTGTGTTTATCATAAGTCTAGCTGGAAATATCAAGACAGGAGTTTGAGATATTGTTTGTTGGATAGCGGACACCATTTAGGTGCTATCGCTGCTTTTTGCATATCTTCATGAAAACAACATACAACTACGCTTTGATTTTGATAAACTTACTCTCAATGCAGATTTGGGATTTGAGAATAAGGAGTTGATTACTAGTTGTGTGATATCGACAAGAAGTGCAAGAAAACCAGTCAGACGCTTAAGGCTACCTATTCCTTTTGTCTGTGGTACTGACTATTTTCAAGTTAATCAATATGTTGAAGATGCCTATCAAACAACGTCTTTACAGTCCAGTCACCAGCAACAGCTAGAACACATCCTCAATTTAATTTTGACCGAGAACGGTTGTGGAAGAACGTTGGGAATAGGCGTTCTATTAGGCGTTTTCACAAACAGTCTATTTCTGAAAATATCTATTGGCAAATTTTGCAAGCAGTTCGACAACCAATACCAACAGAGAATTTTGAAGAAATAGAAATTTACTCAGTGGTGCATGATATCGAGGGAATTTCACCAGGGTTATATAAAAATACACATCTGATTAAAGCGGGTAACTTTCGGGAAAAAACAGGTTATTTGTGCATCAATCAAGCTATCGCTAAAGATTGTGCTGTAACGAGAGTTTTTTGTATCCGATTTTTTAAGTTATCCAACCGCTATGCAATTAGCCGGATTTGTCAAACAGAGAGTGTATTTATTTAGCAACTATTGGGGAATAGATTGTAGTGGTATTGGTGCTTTCCATGATGATGAAACCCAAGCCTTTCTAGAAACCAATAAGAACGCATTGTATGCAATGGCAATTGGTAAATAAATAGGAAAATAACCGGAAATGGCGAGAACAGAACATCAATTCAATGCTGATGATAAGCACCCTATACAGCCAACATCAGCAGATATTATACTTAGGCAACAATTGGAGCATTCAATTAGCAAATATTTTTATGAAGGATGCGATCGCATTATTCATAGTTTGTTGTCTAATTGTCGTTGGTATGCCACAACTCACGCCAGTATTTTGACTTTAGTAATTGAATGCCCTGACCAAGTTACTAACTGGCAAATTTTGCAACAAATTGTCCCTATGGCTAATGTTCTTTATGGCATTGTTAGCAGTGCTAAAATCCGGGTTTGTCCTCCCGATAGTCAAACTGTACCTTTTGAAATGAGAGTGGATGAGTTGCCAGTTTATCGTGATTGGATTTGATGCAATTTGGGATTTGAGATTGTTGATTAAGCCATAACATTCTGTTGGATAACTGTAATTAGTTCGGCAAAAACTAAATCAGCAGAACGTTGAACGACAGGACTTAATTCCAGTCCAAAATCCAGATTAGCAGTTTCAATTAAATAGACTGTCACCAATGAAGGAAAATCATCTAAAAAGATTTTTCTCCCAGCAGCTAAGGCATGATCCCAACGAAAATCATGTAAGTTGTAACTAGGTTCGGGCAGTGCTTCTAATTCGTTCCCTGGGACTTTAAATATAGCACCTGCTTCTGAACCTGTGCAACTAGCATCAAGAATAATTAATTTTTCACTTCCTCTCGCTTGAAACATCACTTCCATTCCCGCAGTTCCACAATCAAAAACGCGGATGTTGGGGTGAGGATTTTGGGCGAGATATTGCTGTAAACGTTGGGCAATAATTACGCCGACAGCATCGTCATTCCGATTGAGATTGCCACAACCAATGATAGTTAGCATGGGATATTTATAGTAACATGAATATTATCAACTTGGCACGAAAACTTAAAATTTACGGAAATTTTGACTACATCTTTAATCATTGACTCTATAGTGAATTTAGTAACCGTAAGTCAGTGACAAAAATTTGTCTTTATTCTCTCTGCGTTTATCTGTAGTGGTTAGTTAAAAATCATTCTTACCCATCAGATAGAATTGCTATATGCTAGTATTTCGTGATACAGTGACTAAAGGTAGAGGTATATTTGCCCAGCAAGATTTTGCTAAAGGAGATTTAATTGAAAGAGCCGCAGTGATTGTGATTCCTAAACAGCAAGTTAAGTTAATTACTAAAACGGTATTATTGAATTATTATTTTGGTTGGCATGGGGAAAGCGGAGCAATCGGTTTAGGTTTTGCTTCTCTTTTTAATCATTCTTATCATCCTAATGCGGTTTATATTAAGAATTTTGCTAAAAATGTCATTGATATTATTGCTCATCAATATATTCGAGAAGGGCAGGAAATTACTATTAATTATAATGGGCAGGTTGATGATATTTCTCCTGTTTGGTTTGATGTTGAGGAATAAGCCTCAAGCGAAGGCGCAATTATATTTCGTGTTAGCGTAGCTTTCCGGAGGTATATCTCATTTATGGAGCGAATAGACTCACAAGGACAAGTAAGCGTAAATCGCAAACCAACCACTTTTGACGCTTTGACAGAAAAAGTACGTAATTTAGTGGGAAGTAATCAAAATGTATTAGTAGTGATTAATGCTGATGAAAAAGCAAATATGGGGGTAGCGGTAGCCGTAATGGATAAGGTGCGAAAAGTTCCTGGGACAAAGCTGGCGATCGTGCCTTAATCTAAAGCTTGACGCGCTAGGAACAAAGAGAAATTTTATTGAATTCTATCTAACCACTGTTTTGGATCACGTTTTGCATGGAAGCAAGCAAATATAAAAACAGTATCTTGGTCAAAAATGTAGAGAATTACATAAGGAAATCGGCGGATTAATACTCTTCTTACCTGTTTGTGGGTTACTTGGTAAGCAAGGGGTTGTCTTCCAATTCCAGACAGACAAGCATCAACAGCACGAACAAATTCCGAACCTAAACCCGGATTTTGGGATTCGTACCACTCAAAAGCATTTTGGATATCGTATTCTGCTTCTGGCTGAATAATCAGGTTATAGTTCATTGGGAAAATCCTAACCGTTTCTTAACATCTTCCCAACTAGAACCATTTGTAGGGTTTTTTTCGTAATTTTCTAACCGTCGCTCTAATTCTTGTTGTTGTGCTTGACTCAAGGGAAGTTCTTCTTGCTGTTCTAAGATGCTGTCCCATAAATCTTCAGCAAGTTGGATACGTTCTGCAATGCTGAGTTCAGAAATGTCAAATTTTAAAAGGGGATGGAGACTCATGAGTATAAAGTGAGGGTTGAGCTTTTATCTATATTATGATAAAAAGCTACAATACGTAAATTCATACTTTTTACGGGATATGCCTTGATATAAAGTCCTTTAGGAATAAAGTGAAATTTTATTCAAAGGTGAAATTGCAATTAAACCTTCAGATTTATTTAAAAATTGAATCTGTTTTAACAAAATTAGCTCAAAGAATTTAATTAAATATCTATATGAATCCAACTTCCATACAATCACCCAAAATTCCAGTTCTAGGTCCTTATGAGACAAAATGCTTTTCTAAATACTTTAAAGGTGTAGACTTACTTTTAGCTAAGAGGTTTTCTTTTGGATTTTTACCGAACGAGGAACATTTAACTTTAATATTATGTGAATTACTTGACGAACGGGGATCAGAATTACATCTACTTCCCTATAGTTTGTCGGATCTCAATAAGGATCTT